>JAISQR010000319.1 GCA_031274035.1 Treponema sp.
CGGGGTATCGTCGTTCGATAGGAAGTTTATTGTACTGCCGGGTCTCGACCCCGCAATACAATTGCTGGTTCGAAGATTCGCCGCAGAGCGGCGGGGTATTCGACCCGGCTTCGAATAAAAATTAAATAAGTTCCCGAACAAGTCCAATGTTTTTTTACTTCATTGTATGGCCAGTTCAAGAATTTTCTCCTGGGTAAACTCGTTTCTGTTCAGGCTGCCGGTAATACGGCCATTGTGCATGACTAAAATACGATCGCACATGCCGATCAGCTCAGGCATCTCCGATGAAATCATAATAATACTTTTCCCGTTCATTACAATCTGTTCCATTATTTTATAAATTTCGCTTTTTGCCCCAACATCGATCCCGCGCGTTGGTTCATCAAAAATGTATATGTCAACATCGGTATTCAGCCATTTCGCGATAATCACCTTCTGCTGGTTTCCGCCGGAAAGATTAATGACCATCTGTTTGGCGCTGGGTGTGACGATTCGCAGTTTTTGAATATATTCGGCGGCGATTTTTCTTTCTATCTTGTTACTTAAAAGGCCGTGTTTGAGTATGGAATTAATGTTTGCCAGACTGATGTTGTTATCCACCGTCATATCCAATACCAGGCCTTCTTTTTTTCTGTCTTCTGTAATTGTCCCTATTCTGTTTTTTATCGCCGAAGAAGGATTTTTAATAGCCCGCTTAATCCCGTTAATATAAACGCTGCCGCTTACATTTTTTTTATCAAGCCCGATGATTGCCCGTATGACTTCCGTCCGGCCGGCGCCGACAAGGCCGCCCAGGCCAAGAATTTCCCCCCTGCGCAGGGAAAAATTAATATCATGCAGAATTCCCTTTCTGGCCAAGTGTTCCACCCTGAGAATTTCCTCGATGGCGACGGGCCTGTTCATTTCGGGAAATTCCTGCCCAAGTTCCCGTCCTACCATCATTTTTATTAATTGGTTCCTGTCCAGATTTTGTATAGGCTCAATACCGACAAATTGCCCGTCGCGGAGTACTATAACGCGGTTAGCTATTTTAAAAACCTCTTCCAGGCGGTGTGAAATATAAATAATGGTAACCCCTTCCTGTTTGAGTCTTTCAATAATCGTGTAAAGCAGGGCAACTTCTTTTTCAGTCAATGTTGCGGAAGGTTCATCCATAATAATTAATTCGGCTTGGAAACTAAGGGCCTTGCATATCTCAATGATCTGCTGCTGCGCGATACTAAACGTTTCAACCGGCAGGTCGGGATTAATGGTTACGCCTAACCTGTCCATTAAAGCAAGCGTTTTCCGGCGCATCTTTTTCCAGTCTATTAATCCAAGATTGCCCGTTTCCGGATGTCCAAGAAAGATGTTTTCCTTAACGCTTAAGGAACCTACCAGCTTGATTTCCTGGTGTACCACCGAAAGCCCTGCTTTATGGGCGTCGAGAGGGGACTGGATATGCATCTCATTACCCTTAAAATAAAACGCGCCCTTAGTCTGTTTATAAATACCAGTCACTATTTTAATTAAAGTCGATTTTCCCGCGCCGTTTTCGCCGCAGAGCCCCAATATCTCGCCCCTGAATACATCAAAACTGACATTGTCCAGGGCGCGGACGCCGGTAAAATCCATGGTTATATTTTTCATTGATAAGATAACTTCGGCCATCTAAGTTTCCTTATACAGCGGCGCTGCTTTTTTGTGTTACCAAAACATCAATGACAAGAGCCAGTACAAGGATGAGGCCCTTTACAATCTGCTGGTAATATGAATTAATTCCAAAAAGGGTCATTCCATTTACCATGATGCCGACAAATATAGCGCCGCTCAATGCGCCAAGCAACCTGCCCTTTCCCCCGGAAAGGCTTATGCCGCCCATTATACACGCTATGATAGCTTCAAATTCCCATCCGGTACCGGAATTGGGCAGCCCGGCGCCGATACGGGAAGTCAGTAACAACGCGGCCAATACGGCCATACACTGGCCAATTATAAAAACGCAGATCTTGATATTGGCTACCTTTATTCCGGAAATATGAGCGGCCTCTTTATTTCCCCCAACAGCGTATACAAATCTTCCGAATTTTGTTTTTACCGAAACAAATATCGCTATAATAAAAACAGCGATCATAATACAAACCGGTATCGGTATAATGCCCAGAATGTATCCGCGGGCCAAAGGAAATATTACCTCGGGGACTTTGTACATAGGATACGAATCGGTAATTACAAAAATAATGCCCCGTAAAATAGACTGCATTGCAAACGTGACAATAAGTGCCGGAACTTTTACTTT
Organism: Treponema sp.; assembly: GCA_031274035.1. GTDB lineage: Bacteria > Spirochaetota > Spirochaetia > Treponematales > Breznakiellaceae > JAISNI01. Next base: position 2,279 of record JAISQR010000319.1, read on the forward strand.
TGCTACCAAAAAACCGTTGGTTGCGCCTATTACAGCAGCGATAAGAAAACAGATAACCGCTGCGGGAAGCGGATGCATGGGCAGATCCATCATAAATTTTACCCATAGAACATTCATAAGCCCAACAGCGGAACCCACTGAAATGTCTATTTCGCCTCCCAGCATAACAAAGGACAGGCCAACGCCTAAAAGCGCTGTCATGGATACCTGTCTGAGGATATTCATTAAATTATTGACGGTAAAAAACAAATCGGTAAGAGATGAAATCAATATCATTAGTATAATGATCGCAATTATAGACGGGTATTGCTTAAAGAATAACCATAAGCCATTCATTATTTTTTGGGGCACAGCGAAATTATTAGTATCCTTCATCATATCTCCTCAGACAATCTTAATACATCATACTGGATACGATTTTATTCCGTAAAGAAAAAAATCATTCAAAAAATAAGTATTTTATTCAATTATCAATCATAGTGATAATGTACGATTGTTTTTCAACCAAGATAGCTATATTTTGAATTGCAATTTTTCAAAATGAATAAGTAATATGAGAGATATATGACAAATCAATATGATCCTTACGAACAAATGCTTTCCGCCCTGGATATGGCGGCGGAAAATTTGGGGCTTGCCATGAATGAGTATACTACATTACGGCATACCGAACGGGAATTAAGCGTCTCTATTCCCACGGAAATGGATGACGGCCGGACGGAAGTATTTACCGGTTACCGTATACAGCACAGCAGTTTACGCGGGCCCTGCAAAGGGGGCATCCGCTTCCATCCGAACGTGGATATTAATGAGGTGCGGGCGCTTGCCGCATGGATGACCTGGAAATGCGCGGTTGTAAACATCCCTTATGGCGGCGCTAAAGGCGCGATACAAGTAGATCCGGCAAAACTCAGCAGCCAGGAACTTGGCCGGCTTACACGGCGCTATACCGCGGCAATTCTGCCCCTGCTGGGCCCTGAAAAAGATATTCCCGCACCGGATATCGGAACAGACGCCCGCGTGATGGGCTGGATTATGGATACCTACAGCACATTTATGGGTTATTCGGTACCAGGCGTCGTTACCGGCAAACCTATTGAAATCGGCGGCTCCCTCGGCAGGAAAGAGGCCACCGGACGGGGCGTTGTTATTGTAACTGATGAAATCGCCCACCGGATGGGGATTCCTATGCAGAAAGCAAAAATAGCTGTCCAGGGGTTTGGCAATGTAGGCGGCGCTGCCGCGAAAATCTTTTATGATAAAGGGTATACCGTTATCGCGGTGAGCGATGTGAATACCGCGCTTTATTGCGAAAACGGCCTAAATATCGAAGAAATTACCGGCTACTCAAAGCAGAATCATACGCTTAAAGGTTATGCGGCAAAAGGTGTCAGCGAGATCGAAAACGAACAGCTTTTAACGCTGGATGTAGATATTCTTGTACCGGCGGCAATCGAAAACCAGATTACCGGGAAGGTGGCGGAAAACATCAGGGCCAAAGTAATAGTGGAAGGCGCCAACGGGCCAACCACCGCGCAGGCGGACGATATTCTCAGCAAAAAAAAGATAATTATTGTCCCCGATATTCTGGCAAACGCCGGGGGTGTTGTGGTTTCATATTTTGAGTGGGTACAGAATCTGCAGGCGATTTTTTGGGATGTGCATGAAATCAATTCGCTTTTGAAAAAAATCATGCTCCGAAGTTTTGAAGATGTTTACAGTCTGACCCGGGAGAAAAAGGTAAGTATGCGGGTTGCCGCCTACATGGTTGCCCTTGACCGGGTGGTTAAAGCAAAACAGATACGAGGAATGTTTCCCTAACAGTCAAATAGTACAATGCATAAAATTGGAGGCGTGTTATGGCAAAGCTGGCATTATTGGGAGGGGAAAAAACAAATCCCCGGGGGCACAAAAAATATCCGGTGTTAATACAAGCTGACAGAGACGCGGTTAATAGAGTATTAGACAGAGAAGTTTTTTGGGGGATCTATGGTCCGGAAATTTCCGGACTCGAAGAAGAATGGCGGCAATATATCGGTACAAAATACGCCCTGTCCTGCAACAGCGGAACCGCCGCGCTTCATATGGCTGTCGCGGCGGCAGGCGTTAAACCGGGGGATCAGGTTATTACCGCTTCCCTTACATTTGTTGCAAGCGCGTTATGCGCCCTATATCAAAATGCGATACCTGTTTTTGTGGATGTTGATCCTCGTACTTTTTGCCTGGACTCAAAAAAACTTGAGGCAAAGATAAATGAAAAAACCAAGGCAATAATTCCCGTTGATTTGCATGGAATGGCCTGTGATATGGATGAAATCAATGATATTGCCAAAAAATACAACATTCCGGTAATTGCCGACTCATGCCAGTCCCACGGAGCGTTATATAAAGGCCGCAAGGTTGGTACTTTGGCTGAAATGAGCGTGTTTTCACTTAATGGCCTAAAAAATCTGGAATGCGGAGACGGGGGGCTATTTAATACCGATCATCCTGAATATTTCGATAAAGCAAATCAAATCCGTATATTCGGAGAGGTTATTAAAAAAGATATACCCAGGGAATACAACAGTGCTGAAATCGGCTGGATGTACCGTATGTTGGAAATACCCGCTGCCTATGCCCGTTCAAAACTTACCCGCCTTGATGATGATAACGCTGTCCGTGTACGTAACGCTGAATATTTAACTAAAGGCATAAAAGATCTGCCGGGGCTTACAACACCGTATATTCCCGGGGACAGAACAAGCGTTTATCATTATTACCGAATCCGTTTTGATCCGGCCAAACTGGGATTGAAGATTTCCCCTAATGAATTCCGTACAAGGATTCAAAAAGCCCTTCAGTCGGAAGGAGCTGCCGCTGGCCGGTGGCAGACGCGGCCGGTTCAGAAACAAATCCTCTTTTTAAACAAAACAGGATATGGTTATGGCTGTCCCTGGTCCTGTCCGCATGGAGAGGGCAAAACGGTTCAATATAGTGATGAAGATTGTATGGTAACACAACAAATATTGAATGACTCTATAACTTTTTATGATCCAATTTATCCTCCAAATGGTATAGAACTTATGGATCGTTACATCGCCGCTTTTAAGAAAATATGGGAAAACATGGACGAAGTATTAGATTATAAACTTGATCCGAATGACCCGATCCTTGGCAGCAGGGAAGCATAATGGAGTAATTATGTATATTAACAGGATAGAAACCGAGATGAAAGGTAAATCAGTAATTATAACCGGCGGAAATAAAGGAATAGGCCGCGGATGCGCCGAAGCTTTTTGTGAATATGGCGCAAATGTTGTCATTGCCGCACGGGATAAAAAGGCCGGCCGGGATACCGCAGATGAATTAACCCGAAAAACAGACGGCCAATGCGTGTTCATTGAATGCGATATGTCTGATGAACAGGCGGTTAGAGAAATGGTGGAAAAAACTAACAGTCTATTCGGACGCATAGACTGTCTTATTAATAACGCCGGTTATCTGCCCCTGCGCCGCCCGTTGGATCTTTGCAGCATTACGGACATGGAAAATGTATTTAAAACCAATGTGGCGGGTATGTTTCTTGCCTGTAAATATGCCCTTCCATACATCAGAAAAATACGGGGAAATATTGTAAATATATCCAGCATATTGGCACATGCCGGGCAGGAAGGTTCCTGCCTTTATACGGCGACAAAAGGCGCAATAATATCCTTTACAAAAAGCCTTGCCATTGACGAAGTCAGGCATGGCGTACGGGTAAATGCCGTATTGCCGGGTAATATTACTAGCGAAATAGGAACAAAAGAAACGCAAAATACCGAATATCGTTTGCCGGTACCCGATAATTTTCAGGTCCAATGGATAGACCGTCCGGGGGAACCCGCGGAAATCGGTACAGCCTGTTTATTTTTAGCCAGCAGCTGGGCAAGTTATATAAGCGGCGCTGAAATATTAATAGACGGCGGGTTTATGCTGGGTAACAGCGGCAAAATAAAAATGTTTGACTGGAGCAATATACAACAATAGAGTTGTTCAGAAACTTCCGTTTCTGAACAACTACCTCTAAAAAACAGCAAAATACGGAGTATTTTGCAAGACTTGTTCGGGAACCTGTGGGCTTTTTGCCCACATTCAAATAGGTTCCCGAACAAGTCCAATATTAAGAGGAAAGGAGCCATCATGAAATTTATAATAGCCGAATTTATGCAGGAAACAAATTCTTTTTCCCCTGTAAAATGTTCAATGGAGTTTTTTCAATTGAACGGTATTACCAGAGGGGAAGATCTGATTGAAAGTAATAAAAATACACAGTCACAAATTGCCGGATTTATCAATGCGGCTATTGAATCAGGCAATGAAATTATCCCGGCGTTATCTATGTTCGCGCAGTCGAACGGCCCTGTTGAGCCTGAGGCGGCCGAATATTTCCTGGGCGAATTACAAGAAACAATAAAAAACAATGAACCAATTGACGGCCTCTTCCTTTCATTACATGGTGCGACACAACTCGCCAATGACGACGATGGAGCAGGCTTCATTCTGGAGGCATTGCGTAAAACCATGGGCCAGGACAGGCTTATTGCCTGTTCTACGGATCTTCACGCAAATATTACGAAAAAAATGCTTAAAAACGCCAATGTTATCTGCGGATTTCATACCTACCCCCATATTGATCTTTATCAGACCGCTTATAGAGCAGCCACGCTTGGCCTGAAATTTTTTGAAAAAAAAGGATTTCCTGTCTTTGCCGCTGTAAAAATCCCGATGATTGTCCCGGCAGAAGGGTACAGTACCAATGACGGCGCGTTTAAAGATCTGACCTGTTATGCGGATGATTTGCAAAAGAAAGGAATTATTCAGGATTTTTCATTATATCAAATGCAGCCCTGGCTGGATGTATCCGAAGGGGGGAGCTGCGTCATTGTAGGAACGGAAAACAGGGAAACGGCCGGAACTATTGCAATGACCCTTGCCAAAAAAAATTTTGAATCCCGAAAAGATATGGGTATTAAGCTCTACAATTTAGATGACGTTATTGATATGGCACTCGCAAATAACACGGAAATGCCTGTTGTCGTAGTGGATTCGGCGGATTCTAGCAATGCGGGGGCCTGCGGCGACAGCCCGGCGGTTATCAGGCGGCTGATAGAAAGGAAAGTAACCATAAGATCCGCGGCTATTATCAATGATGTCCCCGCGGTAAAACAGGCTTTTAAAACAGGCGTGGGGAACTCCGCGAATTTCCTGCTGGGCGGAACTCTGGATAAATCATTCAATGTACCCTTGCCTGTGTACGCCCGCGTAAAATCTTTACATGACGGCATATTTATACCCGAAGGAAATATTTGGAAGGGGAAAAGAAATAATATTGGGAAGACCGCTGTTCTTCAAATTGGCAATATTGACGTAGTTGTCTGCCAATGCATGATCAATACCGCCGATCCGCAGCTCTACCGGGCGTTTGGAGTGGAGCCGGCACTGTATAAGCTGGTTGTTGTAAAGTCGGCCACGCAATACAAGGTAAATTATAACAAATTCACAACCCTCTGTTACCCCGTGGATACGCCCGGCGCCGCTACTGCAAAGCTGGATACATTGAAAATTAAAAAACTTCCCCGTCCCTTCTATCCTTTCGATGATATTGATACTTTTCATCCGGAAATAATATATATGGGTGAGCCCATTTAGAAACGATTGCATAGTCCCGCAAATCCATATATCATGGCCTCCTATGGGATTAGGTAACCCGGCCCGCCGGCCGATCCCCTGGGCCGGCCGGCGGTCGGGCCAGGGGGCTGTTTTTCTCTGCGCCGTATTATGGAGCACCTCGGGCTTATTTATCAAAATGGTGGACTGGCATCCGGTCGTCATTGCCGGAAGCCGGAGCGGGATCGCCGCCCTTTTTATGCTGATCCTCCGGCTTATCCGGGAAAAGGGAAAATTAACCGGATTAGGCGGAACCAGTCCGGGGAGGCGGATGAGCCTTTGGGGCGGGGGCGCCGCCTATGCCCTTACCATGATAACCTTCGTTATCGCCAATAAACTGACCGCCTCGGCGAACGCCATCCTTTTGCAGTACAGCGCCCCCGTGTGGGCGGCCGTCCTGGGCTGGGCCCTGATCAAGGAAAAGCCCCGGTGGGAGCACTGGGGCGCCCTGGTTCTGGTCATGGGGGGCCTTCTCCTGTTCTTCAAGGACGGCCTCGCGGGGGGCTCTGCCGCCGGGGACGGCCTGGCGGTTTTTTCAGGGATCTGCTTCGGCGCCAATTCGGTGTTTATGCGGATGGGAAAAGACGGAAACCCCGGGGACGCCATGTTCCTCTCCCACATCATCACCGCGATTTTCAGCGCCCCCTTCTTCTTCCTCTTCCCCCCGGCGCTGAACGCCGGTTCCGCCGGGGCCGTCCTCTTTATGGGAATTATCCAAATCGGATGCGCCTCCCTCCTCTTTGGCTACGGCATTAAACGGGTCAGAGCCGTCCAGGCCATGCTTACCGCCATGATAGAACCGGTGCTCAATCCGGTCTGGGTGCTTCTGGTAACCGGGGAAAAACCCTCCCTCTCCGCCCTTGCCGGCGGGGGTGTCATTGTGGCAGCGGTGGTGATTTCTTCCCTGATCGGAAAACGGCGGGAATCCGCCGCAGCCCCGGAGCAAATAGAAAAACCGTGCCGGGGCCTTGTAACAACTAAAAATGAGGGGCAATGACTCCGCGGAGCGGTTAAACCGATATGGTCAGGCCGTCAAAGCCCGGCGCCATGGAAAGTACGGGAGGCGAATCCTTCTCCGGAACCGGGCTGTTTTTCATAAAATTCCGGCAATAATCCTCGATTTCCCGGTGGGAATGTTCGTGGCAGATATGGGTCAGCCATACCCGCCGGGCCCC
>JAISQR010000333.1 GCA_031274035.1 Treponema sp.
AGGTATATGACATCAATGTTATCGCCGACCGCTTCTTTATACCGTTTTAAGTTTTCTATGGCCTGTTGAGTCTGCTGATCGTACAGTTCCTTGAGAAAATCCCGGCGTATGGCCATGGATACATACCATTCCTCCACATCGCGGATTCCCCTGGGATGTTTGAGGAATGTGGCGGGAACCATGGCAATGTCCCCCAACGCAGTCCCCCCCATGCCGGCAATGACGGCACATTCGGTATTTTTACGCAGCAATGCCGCCTGTTCCTGATTGTAGCGCAGTTCATCTTCGCTTAAGGGGGTAAATTCCTCCATATTGTCTTTAACGGAAGGATTGTCTTCATCAAAAGCTTCCTGCCGTATGAGCGCGTCAAAATAGTAACCCCCCTTGGGCATATAACCCGAAGGCGGCGCCGATCTATCGCCCTGGGGATACTGATAGAGGCCTCCGTCCGGGGCGGTTTCCGTATTGAAATTACCGGGAACCAGCACCGGGGTTCCGTCAAAAAGAGTCCAGGGCTTCCAGTCCGCGTTACGAGAACCAAAAAGGTTGTTATAGGGCAGAAGCTGTACACAGTCGCATCCAAGTTTTTCCCGTAAGTCTTCTTCCACTTCGCCCAGCATTTGATAACAGTCGGTTATCCGTACCGGATGTTCCGGAAGCTTAAAGACCCTGCGCAGTTGATATACGACGGAAGCGTTTATTCCGGTAACGGCGCTGGAACCAAAATCAACGGGAACCCTGTCCGGTTGACGGTGTTCCAAAGCGGAATGAATTCTTTCTCTGCCTGTCATAGCGTTCCCCATGGTCAAAAAAATATTAGCCGGCTGCCTTGAGCCCGGATTTATCCAGAATATATGACATGATTTTTACCTGATCCGCTTCGGCATGATTCAATATACCCTTTAACTCTCCATGGTGCATTACCATGATTCTGTCGCACAGCGAAAGGACTTCCAGCATTTCTGATGAAAGCAGTATTATGGAAACCCCCGTCCCGGCAAGATCGTTAATTATCCGGTATATTTCCGACTTCGCCGCCACATCAATGCCATGGGTCGGTTCATCCATAAGCAGAATTTTTGGATTGTTCATCAGCCAGCGGGCGATAATTGTTTTTTGCTGATTGCCGCCGGATAAATTACTGACAATTTGATTGAGTGAAGGAGTTTTTATGGACAATTCCTTTACATATTCCGCGGACAAATCCCGGGACTTCTTCTTTTTTATTATTCCTGTTTTGTAACAGAGCAATTTTAAATAAACCATTATCATGTTATCTTCTACGGGCATTTTAAGAAACAGGCCCTGGATTTTTCTTCCTTCCGGTATAAGACCGATACCAAGATCGATGGCGTCCCGGGGCTTATTGATGGTAACTTTTTTCCCGTTCAGGAGGATTTCGCCGCTTTTGAGTTTTCCGGCGCCAAAGATAGCCTCTAAAAGTTCCGATCTGCCGGCGCCGACCAGTCCGGTTAACCCCAGGACTTCGCCGGGGTATAACGTAAAGGATACATCTTTTATTCTTCCCGCCGTATCATGAAGGTGCCGGACTTCCAGGAGCGGCGTTTTATCATCATATTGAAATATGAACTCCCGGTGAATTATTTGATTGAATTCCCGGCCAACCATCAGATTGATAAGCTGCTTTTCGTCCAAATCCTGTTTTGACCGCGTAGCAATATGCTGCCCGTCCCTCAGCACGGTAATGGTGTCCGCAATGTATAATACCTCTTCCAGTTTGTGGGATATGTAGAGGATTGTTACCCCATCGGTCCGCAGACCTTCAATAATTTTAAACAGAAAGTCAATTTCGGTATTGGTAAGGGATGAGGTCGGTTCATCCATAATAATCATTTTGGTATTAAGGGACAGGGCCTTGGCGATTTCCAGAAGCTGCATTTCAGAAACGCTTAAATTCTTGACCAGTGTTTTTGGATCAATACGGGTAATACCAAGGCGCGCCAAAAGTTCATCGCAGTCACGGTTTAATTTTCTGAAATTGACAAAACCAAAGGCGTATAGGGGCATTCCATATAGGGGCATCCTGCCTTCAAATATATTTTCCGCCACGGTCATGTGGGGGGCAAGAGAAAGTTCCTGATGGATCATGGCGATACCGGCTATTTGAGCCATCCGCGGCTGGTTAAACAAAACCGGTTTCCCCAGGAATTCAACGGCGCCGTCATCGGCATAGTAGACCCCGGATAAAATATTCATCAGGGTTGATTTTCCCGCGCCGTTTTCACCGACTATAGCGTGAACCGTACCCGTTTCGATTTCAAAACCAACTTTATCCAACGCGGTAACGCCGGGGAAACGTTTTGTAACATTGGTAATTCTGCAAATAATTTCACTCACCGTAAAACACCTTTGTTTGTAAAAAAGGCTATCTGTACATCAAACAAACGTGTACAGATAGCGGCCGCATTTAACTAAAACAATTCGGGGAAGAGCTGTCTAATGGTTTGGGGTGTTGCCATAACGCCTTTGTAGAAGGTCTTATCGGGAGGAATTTTCCCGGCAACGATTCTGTTAAAGGCATCCACCACCGGTTGATATCCCTGATTAAACGGATCCTGATCCAGGGCGGCGCTGATAGTCCCGCTGGCCACATAGGGCGCCGATTCGGGCAGCACATCATGGCACACGATGGCGATCTTTCCCGCAAGGCCGGCGTCTTCCACGGCCTTCGCCGCGCCGCTGGGACCGCCCGCCGTAACGTAGATCCCCTTAAGATCGGGGTTAACCGTAATAAGGTTGGTCGCGATATTGTAGGCCTCTTCCGCCTTGTCCTTGTTCTCGAATTCCCCCACCAGTTCCATACCGGGGTTTTTATCGATAACCGAGTGCGCTCCGGTCCGCCGTTCCTCATGACCGATGATGCTGAAATATCCGGTTATGATGGCGTATTTTCCGGAACCACCCATGGCCTTGACCAGCGCCTCGCCGCAAAGCTCTCCGCCCTCGATCCCGCTCTGTCCGTACCATGCCTG
>JAISQR010000431.1 GCA_031274035.1 Treponema sp.
TTAAGATGGCTGCCGATGAAAAGGGCGCCGTAACCGGTGAGCACCGCCCCGATGGTAAGCCCCGCGGGAAGCAGGAAAGAAGGGCCCTCCGCGCTGGCGACTTTGGAAAATCCTAATCCGAAAAACGAAGTAGCCAGGGAAATGAGAATGAAGAACCCTATGATCACCCAGCCCAGGGTAGACACTCCGCCGGGGACGCCGGCGGCCATGCCGGGAAACTCCGCCGCTTCTTCGTCTTCCCCTTTCGGGAGCTTCGCCATTATTGTTTCCACAAGTTCAGGAGAGGGAGGAAAGAAATCGGTCTTCATAATATTCCGGAGAACCTCAAAGTTTTTCGCCTTTTCCGCGCAGTCGCGGCAGAAAAGGATGTGCAAAAAAATATGGATCTGAACAAACAGGGAAATATCTTCATCTCCTGAAGATTCAATAATTTTATCCCTTATCTCCCGGCAGCAAAACCGGGAACCGGCATCAGGCGGCAGATGTTCCGTCATTCCAAACCTCCTCTGGTAATCCCGGCAAAATCCTTAAGCCTTTCACGCAGCAGCTTTTTAGCCCGGAATACGTGCGATTTTATCGTATTGACCGGATATCCGGTAATTAGCTCAATTTCCTGATAAGACCGATCAAAAAAAAAGAAAAGATCCACGCAGATCCTGTAGCGGGCGGGGAGATCCTCCACCGCCTCCAGGACCGCCTCCCGCGCCGCGGAACGCAGAAGCTTCCGTTCCGGCGTGTCCTCGTCGGGGATGACTTCTTCCTCCGCGAGGCTGTGATAATCCTTGCTCCGGGTAAAGCTGTTGACCGCCGTATTATAGGCGACCTTGTAGAGCCAGGTAGAAAACCGCGAACGGCCTTCAAAATAGGAGAGGCTGCGAAACACCTTGAGGAAGACCTCCTGGACAAAATCCGAAGCGTCATCGCGGTTATGGAAAAAGCTCATGCCCATTCCGTAAACCGCCCGCTCGTGCCTTAAGACCAGAAGCCTGAACAACTCCTTTTGCCCCCCAAGGATCTGCTCTACTACGAGCCGATCGTCTTCGTCCTCCCCCCTCATGGGCTTCTGTCGCCGCGCTTGATCCCATAGTAAACCAGCAAGCCGAATCCTACCGAAAGGGGAATAATCCCGCCCAAAAGGCCAAAACTGACTTCCAGGGTAATGGCAAGGAAAATAGTCAGGGCAAGTCCGACAGAAAAGAGGAGAAGCCCCGCAAGCAGGCTAAAGGACAGGAGATCAAAATCGGGCTTTTTGTACTGCCCGGCTTTGATAAGGAGGGTTCTGCGTCTATGATTCCAAAGAAGATAAAAAAACACCACCACCGAGCCCATGACTATCCCGATAATGGGGATAATAGAGATAATAACCTGGGCGGCCGCAGACGGCATCTGCTCCATTGAAAACAACCTCCTCCTATGCGGCGATAGATCCACTATAAGCGAAAAAACTCCAAATGTCCATTATTAGACTTCTTTAGAGCTTTATTATTAGACCCGAAAACCGGGGAAGGGTTGCGAGGGAAAGGGGAAAGAGAGGAGAGTGAAGGGTGGAGGGCGGGGAGAGCAGGAAGCTCCTCTTAACCTATAAATCGGCGCTTGGATGGGTGGGCGGCGGCGGTATTCCCACTGGCCCCGCTTTCCCCCATCCTCGCAACTTGTTGAATCCTTTACTTTTTATGCAAAATAAAGCTATACTAACCCAAAACCATGTTGCGGGGCCGGGAAAGAGAGCGGCTATATGCGGACAGGGACTACCGGAACCAGTGCTGCGGACGAAGGATGGGAAATATACGGTGTACTACCGGTACGGAGAGACGGGGTTTTATTACTACGGGGCGAGGTATTTAGATCCGAAGACGAGCCGGTGGATAAGCGCGGTCAATCTTCATATGTATCATTATGCGGGGAATAATCCGCTTAAATATACAGACCCTGATGGAAAGTCTTCAGATGATATGAGCGATTTAGTATATAGACCGTGGCAAGATACAACAAAAGTTATAACAGGCAATTGGCAATACTTTAGAGATTCAAAAAATTCATTTTATAGCCAACTAAATGACACTACAGACATAAATATTCCAACGGCACCCCCAGGTGTTGATGTTGAAGTTAATATTGGAAAAGCAGAAGCAATGAAATGGCTATCGTATTTACTACCTGGTATTGGTCATATAATAAAATATATATGGTTTGCTTATAAGGTGTGGCCCGGTCATGATTGGGACTTTAAACGATTTAATATTGGTGATATCGATTATCAAGATTTTGGTAATTTTCATTACGGGGTAGTTGGTGCCGCTGCTGGGATTCCTTCATGGATTTTAAAAAGAGCGGCTGGTATTGCTCAATTAATAGCAGATTCATGGAAGCCTGAATTTGGACATTGGTATTGGAAGTATCCTTATGGTGATGATCCTAGAGACCAGAAATACATAGAAGAAGGTATAACCTATTATAACATAAGAAGGAAGAGGAAATGAAACGTTGGAGAATTATGATGTATTCTTTTTTAATTGTATTTGTTTTGACATTTGAATCTTGTGTAGCTGTAAATCATATTAAAGAGACAATCCCGTCTTTAGATGGGAAATATATTGTTATATTATTTCTAAGGGATGCCGGTGCTACAACCGATTATAGTCCGCAGGTTTCAATTTTGAAAAACGGGAAAAAATTGAAAAACAAAGGAGGTAATATTTTTAGAGGCTATCATTCAAAATATCTAAAAGCCTACTGGGAAAATAATTTAACGCTGGTTATATATCATAATTGTATGGATGAATATATCTTTGAAAAAGTTGAAGTGTTTCAGGATATAACAATAAAATATATTGTTCCCAGAGAAGAGGACATAGCCCCGGAGGACATCAATGATTTTCGATATGGAGAGCGTTTTAAAAAACGGATTGAAAAAGAAAATACTAATCTATACTGAAGAATTCAATATAAATACAATAGTGACAGGCACCGTCCGGACCGCGTTATATAGAGAGCAATCATAAGGCAGAATTCTATTGACAATTTTAGGGATTTACCTTATACTATGATTATACCTGATCTTTGACAAAAGGGTGGGCGCTGGTTAAAAAGGAACAATCCGCTTAAATACACAGACCCTGATGGAAAGATAAGTGAAGATGACATAGCAGCTGAAAGCGCGACATTACAAAATGGAGCTACTCAAAATAAACTAAGTGATTTAGTAAATATCGATAATTTATCTGAAATAATTGTAAATCATGCGACAGAACTTGATGATGTTA
>JAISQR010000435.1 GCA_031274035.1 Treponema sp.
TTTGCATATTCATGCAAAAATTCCGATTAATGGGGCTCCTTTGGGAGTTTGCAAGGTATAAATTTGCAATAAATTGCAAATTTATACAATTTTCGGGCAAAGCCCCACAAACTCCTAGGAGCCTGTGGGACTTCGCGCATAAAACTGCTAGACCGGGGGAATCGGCGGAAAAACGCGGAAAATATCCTGAATGTGAAGGAAATACCGTGTAATAATCAGATAACGAGGCTGCTCGACGGGATAGAACCCGGCGTGTTTGACGAGAACTTCCGCGAAGGCATACGTTTGGCGGAGGAATACGAGGTTTTGGACCAATACAAGGTACTGGACGGGGAGATACCGCCTTGAACACAATTTCTTACCCCGACGGGAACCACGCCGGCAGGGTCTATTGCGTTTTGAACCTGCTGGCGTTTCTGGTTCATGGGTTGATGATACTGTGCGATGAAGACTTTACAAAAGCCCGCGCGTATTTTGGCAGGAGGGACGAATTCTATAACGCCCTGCGGACCTTTTTCTGGGCATTTGAGTTTGAAACCTGGGAAGATTTTCTGCTTTTTGTTATCGCTCACGCCAGAGGCGGCTAAAAGTAAAACCGCTGGGGGCTCGATGCTGCTCTTGACCTCTTCTTTTTCTTTATGTTAATGTTACCAATAATTTTGTTATCCTTAAGGAAGTTTTAGTATGAATTCATTTTTCTTATCCATGCTGATGGGTGTTCCGCCGGCAGGCGCCGCAGATGCGCCTTCGGGTCCAGCAGCCATGCTACAGATGTTTTTCCCCTTTATCCTAATAATAGGAATATTCTATTTTCTTATTATCCGCCCCCAGAACAAGAAACAGAAAGAGACCCAAAGGATGCTCGCTGCCCTTAAAAGAGGGGATAAGATTATCACTATCGGGGGCATACATGGAACAATCGCAAGCGTCAAGGAAAATACGGTGATTATCAAAGTGGATGACACTACCAAGATGGAATTTAGCCGTAGCGCAATTTCTTCGGTGGAAGCTGTTGGGAAGGAAATTGAAGAAAAGAAATCCGACGTTCAGACCGAAAAAACCGATGAAAAGACGGAAAATGCGAAGGACTAGGAGTTTGTTGCGCTTCGCGCATAAAATGGTATAAACATTCATATTTATGAATATTTATACCTTGCAAACTCCCAAAGGAGCCACGTTAATCGGAATTTTTGCATGAATATGCAAAAATTTACTAAAGTCCCACAGGCTCCTAGGCTTTGCTGTCTGTATATATGATGAGATTATACTGAGGGATTCCCTATGACTTAAGCGATCTGGAAACCAAGTGTTCCATGATCGGTTAAAATTCCTCAATTTGGAGTAAAAATATGAGTAAAAGATACCGGTTCTTTATCTTGTTTGCGGTGTTGGCTGTGTGTTTTGTGTTTCTCTTCCCTACGTTACGTTGGTACTTTCTGATACCAAAGGATAAGCAGGCTCAGGCTCTGCAATCCCGCGAACAGATTAGGGATTATGCTTCCCGAACCGCTCAGGCCGACATCTTGGAGATTTGGGAATTGGCCCGTGAAGACAAGGATGTACCGGAACGTTTGTCCTTTATGATCCCGGCGGCAAAAAAGGCCTATAAAGACGCAAAGCGGAAAATGCCCGATGTGTGGAATGCCAGGGCGGTGCTGAGGGCATATCCTACCGAGGGGGAAGCCAAGGAAGCTATAGAAGCCACATACAGGGACGCGATTCTAAGTCTAAAGGACCTGCAGAAAAATACGGTGCAGTTGGGCCTGGATCTTTCCGGCGGTTTGAGTATTGTACTTGAGGCCGATTTGGATGCCTATAGGGAAAAGCTGGGGCGGGATATAAACGATACCGACCGTACCGAAGCGGTTAGCCGGGCGCTGGAGGTGCTGAACAGCCGTATCGACCGTTTCGGCCTTACCGAGCCGGTTATACGTACCCAGGGCCAGAATCAGATATATGTAGAGATTCCTGGTACTAACGACCCTGAACGTATCAACGATATTATTATGGGGAAGGGAAGTCTGGCTTTTCATCTTGTGGATACCGAAGCGACCGCCGCTTTTACGGACTATTTCAACAGGAATCCCTATACTACCGTGGATAGTGAAGGCGAACTTTTGAATCCTTCCATTGTGCCTTCTGATGTGATGGTGCGGAGGATCTATACCAAGGACCGGTATGGATTGGATGAATTTACCGGGAATTATGTCGCGTTAAAGAAGGAAGTCGGGTTGGACGGCAACCATATACAGAGCGCCGTGGTGGATCGGAACAATATGGACGGCAAGCCGGAAGTTACTTTCATGTTGGATGCCGAAGGAGGGGAGATTTTCTATAAACTTACCTCCGCAAATGTAGGTAAATCTCTGGCCATAGTTCTTGATAGAAGGGTGAAATCCCAGGCAAACATTCAGACCCCCATTCGGGAGGCGGTGCGTCTTACCGGCTTCGGCCTGGACGAGGCTAACAACATAGCTCTTACCCTTAGAACCGCGGCTCTGCCGGTGGAACTGGAAGTGGTTACCCAGCAGACTATCGGGCCTTCGATGGGGTCCGATACCATCAGGCGGGGGCTCTACGCCCTCATGGGCGGCATTGTGGTAGTTTTAATCTTCATGCTGCTATACTATAAATTTTCAGGCATTAATGCCGTCGTCGCCCAGATACTCAATATTTATATTATGCTCAGTATACTGTCGGCCTTTAACTTTACGCTTACCCTGCCCAGTATCGCCGGTTTTATCCTTACCATAGGTATGGCCGTTGATGCTAACGTCATCATCTTTGAGCGTATAAAAGAGGAACTGCGTTTGGGCAAAAGCCGGAAGGCGGTAATCGATGCGGGCTTTGACAAGGCTTTCTGGTCCATCATGGATTCCAATATTACCACATTTATTGCGGCTCTTTTCCTTTCGCAGCTTGGTACGGGTCCTATTCAGGGCTTTGCGGTCAGTCTGGCCATAGGCGTGTTCTCATCAGTCTTTACCGCCCTCTTTATATCGCGGCTTATATTTGACTTTGGAACAGATGTATTGGGAAGTAAAAAGATTTCTGTAAGCTGGAGTATCAAATAATGAAGAAGATCATACCATTTTCAAAGTATTTTTTTCCTGCGGCTGTATTTTCTACAATTTTGGTCGTGTTCGGCATTGTAGGGTATATCGTCTTCGGCGGTTTTGAACTGGGAGTTGACTTTAGGGCCGGGCTTATCCAGGAGGTTCAGTTTGCCCCTAAAGCGTTCAGCCTGACCTATACAGGCAGGGGGAATGCCCAGATATCCCTTGATGGGAATAATCTATATATTGTTATTTCAGGTTCCGGAGTTGATCCGGTTACCCATCGTTTTGCCTTTTCCGAATATAGAACCGTCGGCGCCATAAGGTACGGGCTTTCCGCAATTGACGGCCTTTCCGTAACTGCCGAGGCTGCGGACTCCCTCAATTTCCACCGTTTGATACAGAACGCATTGGAACATTCCGATCTTGGCGCTGTTCCTTATAATGTTCACTATCTGCCTGAAGAGGCGGCGCCTATTCCTATTGATGTTGTGCGGTCAAGCCTGCTCCCCCTGGGTAATGTGAGCGTACAGATCCTGGGGCAGCCGTCGGACCGCCGTTTTATGATCCGCATGGATGATACCGAGATTGAGTCTGCGGGCGGCCCTGTTATCGCATCGGGGAAGATTGCGGAAGTTCTGGCCGCAAGCGGTAACGGTCCGCTAGTGGTAACCAGTTCCAACCAGGTAGGTTCCCGATTCTCTAAAGATCTTACCGAGCAGGCGGGCCTGCTCCTTACCCTTACGCTGCTCCTTATCCTGGCCTATGTATCCTTCCGGTTTAAGCCTCAGTTTGCCCTAGGCGCGGTCATCGCTATTATTCACGACGGTTTTATTGTTGTGGCCTTTATAGTCTGGAGCCGTATGGAATTCACCACTACCTCTATTGCGGCTATTCTTACTATACTAGGTTATTCTATCAACGACACTATCGTTATTTTTGACCGTATACGCGAGACAAGGCGCATCTACCCGGAAGATAACTTTGTTGATGTGCTGAATCGATCTATATCGGAAACCCTAAGCCGTACCGTCATCACTACGGTAACAACGATGCTGGCGGTCCTTATGCTTTTCATCTTTACAACCGGTTCAATGAAAGATTTTGCTACCGCGCTGCTTATAGGGATGATTTCCGGTGTTTATTCTACGATATTTATTGCCTGCGGTTTTGTTAATTATTGGGATATACAGATAAAAAAGCGGGAACAGAAAAGGCTTGGTATTAAAATCGCGGCGCCGGTTAAAGCAAAAGCGGCAGCGCAGTCTTAATGCAAGTAATACGCGCTTCTGTTCTGGGTTTCTGTATGGGAGTACGCAGGGCCGTTGATATGGCATGGGCGGAATTGACCCGGAATCGTGAAAGCGGCGTGGGCCGCGTTTACAGTATAGGGCCGCTTATCCACAACCCCCAGGTTATTGAGAAGCTAAAAAATGCCGGCCTTATTGATCTGGAAGAAAAAGTTGGTTCGGATTCCGTTCCGCAGAACCTGAGCGGTTCTGTAGTGATTATCAGGGCGCACGGTATTAGCCCTAAAGTTGAAGAAGATTTGCTTTCCCGCGGGGCTTCTCTGGCAGATGCTACCTGCCCCAGGGTCAAAGCCGCTCAACTTAAAGCCCGCTCTTTGGCGGAAGAGGGGTACAGCATCTTTCTTGCCGGCGAAAAGGATCATGCAGAGGTGGTTGGTATATGTTCTTATGCGGCAGGCGCGGGCCCGATGCCGGCCCATACCGGTATACAAACGGAATGTTTAGTAGTTTCTAACGCGGAAGATGCTCGAATGGAGGCCGAGCGGCTTTTCCGTGAAGCGCCCAATACTAGGGCCGCTCTTCTGGGACAGACCACTATGCAGGAAGATATATACAGGTCTATAGGGGAAGGGATACGGCACTACTTTCCCGATCTTAAGATCATCAACAGCCTCTGTAGAAGCGCCCCCCAAAAGGCTATGATGGAACTCTGCGGAAAAACCGATGCGCTTATTGTCGCGGGCGGGCGTTCGTCGGCCAACACAAGGCGGCTTCTTGGCATAGCGCAGGACCTGGGTAAGCCTGCTTGGCTTGTGGAGACTGTCGCGGAACTGCCCCCGGAGATTGCTCAATACCTTGTTGCCGGGTTAAGCGCGGGCGCGTCAACCCCGGATGAAATTATCGTGGAAATTGAAAACGCCCTATTGAAACTTTAGAAGTTTGTTGTGCTTTGTATATAAAACTGCTAGACAAAAAAAATATTTTTTGGTATTATATTAATGTTAATATTTAAGGTATCTTTAAAGTTCAATTTAAAATGCCTTATGCTGTGTGAGCTACGGCGCCGTACCCAAGCGGTAAGGGAGTGGTCTGCAAAACCATTATGCAACGGTTCGATTCCGTTCGGCGCCTGAATAAAAAAGTAAACCTGATGATGAACCGGCTGCCTGTAAGAGAAAACCTGCTTTGTAGTTATAGAATTAAATTGAGAGTACCGTGCACTTATGGAAAAGAATGAAATTTTTATTGTTTATGGGGAAAAGCCTGCGGAGATGGCCTATAGGCTGGCGGAGGAGGCCCGGCTTGCCGATCTTATCGGCAGCAGGAATACACGTATAGGACTGAAGCCGAACCTGGTGGTGGCGCGGCAGGCGGACGGCGGGGCTACTACCCACCCTGAGATTGCCCAGGGGCTTATTGATTATCTCCAAAAGAACGGCTTTACAAACATCGTGATCCTTGAAGGCTCTTGGGTTGGGGACAGTACCGCCGATGCTTTTTCGGTCTGCGGTTACCGGAAACTGGCAAAGGAAAAGGGTGTTGAGCTTATTGACACCCAACAGGATAACGCCCGCGCGTATGACTGTAAAGGTATGAAAATCGAAATATGCGACAGCGCAAGGGCGGTTGAGTTTATGATCAACCTGCCTGTGATGAAAGGCCACTGCCAGACCCTTCTAACCTGTGCTCTTAAAAACAACAAGGGGATAATGCCGGATCGGGAAAAGCGCCGGTTTCACAGTCTGGGGCTTACAAAGCCTATTGCCCACCTCAATACCGTTGCGCGCAACGACTTTATCGTTGTAGATGGCGTCTGCGGGGACATGGACTTTGAAGAAGGCGGGAATCCGGTGTACGCAGGACGGCTTTTTGCAGCGCGGGATCCGGTACTCTGCGATGCCTGGGCTGCCGTCCAGATGGGTTATACTGTGGATGATATTCCCTACATCGGCCTTGCAGAAAAGCTGGGCGTAGGAAGCGCCGATCCTGGAAAGGCCGCTGTTCGGGAACTGAACAGCAGTTCCGATGGCGCCAAAAACCCGCCTAGGCCAAGCGGGAAGGTGAAGCGGCTAGCCCAGTATATCGAAGAGGATAGATCTTGCAGCGCCTGTTACGCGGCGCTTATCTTTGCCCTTTCGCGTATGGAAGGGGCGGAACTCCGCCGTCTTCAAACGCCTATCAGGATAGGACAGGGCTTTCGGGGCAAGCACGGCAGTGTAGGTATAGGCCGGTGTTGTTCTGGTTTTAACTCAAGCGTAAAAGGGTGCCCTCCCAGCGCGTTGGACATACTGGCCTTTTTACGCTCTTCATCCTAGGAGCCTGTTGCACTTGTAGGTTTTCATGGCTTTTTTGCTAAAAAAAGCCATGAAAACCACGATTATCCGGCATCCTTACGCAGTTTGTAAGGTATAAATATTCATATTTATGAATATTTATACTATTTTATATGCGAAGCGCAACAAACTCCTAGGAGCCGACTGCGGACAGGCGCTATCAAGCGATCCGCTGTAAGGGAACAGAGCGTCCTGAAAAGGTTAAAGATAGGGGTGGAGGAATGGGGGGAAACTTTGAACTTTACATCCGGTTCGACAAAGGCGACCCTCGAAACGCCTGACCCTTGCCATAAGTCCCCTGGTGCACAAAGAAAAGTTTGTGTGCGCTGCGGCCAATAGTTTAATCGCTGCATCACACGTCTAAACTTGCGGGACTTGATTCTCCATTCTTTTAACAAGGGCCTTTAATTTCTGCATGGTTTCAGGAGACAAGAGATGTTCCATCTTGCAGGCATCCTTTTCCGCGGTTTCCGAGCTTACCCCTACAACATTCCGCAGGAATAAGGTGAGGAAATCGTGCCGATCCCGTATTTCGGCAGCCATAACGGCCCCTTTTTTTGTCAGCATAACGGAACGATAACGTTCATGTTCCAAAAGCCCTCGCTCTTCCAGTGTCTTGAGAGCGGTAAGCACAGAAGGTTTTGAAACATCCAGGCGGGATGCAATATCCGTTACCCGTACCTCCCCCTCATCCGCGAGAAAACTGACCATTTCAAGATAATCTTCTAAAGATTGAGTCATATTATATAATTTTGAAATAAATTCATGCGCCTGTCAATCTAAATAAGGAATATTTAACAGATAAAACATAGTAACTACTCAGGACTGATGCGGGGATAGCGTCGCCGCTACCGCGGCGCAATCGGCGGAGCCCCTTTGTGAGGGACCCTGCCCAAGCACTTGAGAACACGTATAAATATCGCATATACCTGAGTAGTTACAAAACATATCCTTTCTATAATGAACCGCCCTGCCCTAAAGACCGGGCGGTTAGAATTTTTTTGTCATTATAAGCAAACTCTTAAATATTCCTGTGTCCATTAAAAATCTCAATACATGCTATAGTATTTGCAATACTCAAGATACAAAGCCGTTCCCAAAACTGAAGTTTTGGGTATATAAAATTACTGCTTCTTATCTTTCATGTCGCGGGTAACGGTGCGGCCGCTTTTTATGAAGACCGGCATGGCGCATGCTCCCCATGGTGGAGAAACCGGCGGCGGGGAGTTCGATAAGAGGCCGGGCCGCAGGGCGCAGTTTGCTTCTATCCACTGTCCGCCCTGGTAAAGGGTGTCGCCGAAGAAATCCCGCCATTCTCCTTCGGGGAGATACACCCGCCGGGAGGAGGCGCCCGCTTCAAGGACCGGGGCGGCAAGGAGGCTTCGGCCAAACATAAACTCGTCCTCAATGGAAAGGCATTGCTCATCGAAAGGCCGGTCGTAGACCAGGGGCCGCATGAGGGGCGTCATGTTTTCGACGCAGAAAAGCGCCTCTTCATAGATATAGGGGATGAGCTCCACGCGAAGCTGATGCCAGAAACGGACGGCTTCGAGGAAGGGTTCGCCGCCGCCTGAGGTGAGCGCGATGTTCCAGGGGCTGCGCTCGTTTGTGCCGACAGCGGTTTCGGATGCCTCGCCGAACTGTCCGCCCTCAGGTTCCGAGTGCCACTGCATCACCGGAGAAAAACAGGCAAGCGCCGTTGCCCGCAGGTACAGTTCCGCGTCCGGCAGGGGACCGGCGAAACCGGCTATGTCAAAGCTCCAGAAGATTATCCCGGAAAGGGATGCGGAAAGGGCGGCCCTTAGCTGGCTTTGCAGTTCCGCAAAGGTAGACTGCTGGTCCCCGGCCCAGAGTAGCGGCGTGGTATGCTGGCCGGTATAGCCCGCCCTGCTGAAAAGGACCTTTTCTTCCCCCTGGTTCTCCTGCCAGTCTTTAAGGAAGGCGGTATAGGCGGCGGTGTACCGCTGGGCGTAGCCGTTCCGCATTTCCGCGCCGCGGGCGCCGTTGTGAAAGGCCGTATCATCCTGGTATATAAATTCCCCGCCGTCGGTCTTGAAACCGTCCACGCCGATTTCCAAAAGATACCGCCGTTTTTCAAACCAGAGCCGCGCAGCCTCGGGATTGGTAAAATCGGGAACCAGGGAACCTTCGAACCACTTGCCCTCAGGGATTTCGTAGGGATTTCCCGCGCGGTCAAGAACGCAGAGACGCTGTTCAGCGGCCCACGCGCGGTCATTGTCCCGTTGAACGCAGACGCCGTCATTGGGCCCCTGTTTCTTGTGAGCCGGTATCTGCCATAAAACGAGGCGGATGCCCGCGTTGTGCAGTTTTTCTATCATGCCCCTGGGATCTTTCCAATACGGGCTTTGCGAAAAATCAAAATCCTCATACCGGAAAGATTCGCCTCCGCTTTTGGGCATATAGGAAGCGCCGTTAAAAATGTAAAAGGTCGCCTCATCACTCCAGGCTTCGAGAACGAGAACCGCCGCCGGAAACCGGTGTTCGGCGAGCCGTTCCAAAACTTCCTCCACATGGGCCTGAGTATTCCAGCGGTTCGCGGACATCCAGGGCCCTAAGGCCCATCGGGGGATCATCCGGGGAGGGCCGAAGAGGGACATGTACCCGGCGATTATCGCGGCGGGACTCCCCGCGAAAAGGTAGATCGGCACTCCCGCAAAGGCGTCCGCGTTTTTGGGCCGGAGGCGGATGGTAATCTCTTCGCCAAAGTCAAAGACGCTTACGTTTTGGGTATCCGCAAAGAAACCGAACCCGGAATCGGTCCAGAAAAACGGCGCGGGACAGTAGGTCCGGGCGCCCTGCCTGCAAAAATGATCCTCCGCAAGATTTACCGTGGTGCTTCCTTTCCGGTTGACCCTGTCGTAGCGTTCTCCCGTCCCGTAGGCCGCTTTATAGGGCAGACGTATGCACAGCATAGATTCCCCGTCCGTTTCCCGTAATTCAAGCAGCGCTTCCCCGCCGGGAAAGGAAAATGATTGTTTGGCATTTTCCTTTTTGTCAAAAATTAGTTTTTCCATACCATATCCTTAATTTAGCCTTTTACGCCGCCCACGGCCAATCCTTCCCTGAAGAATTTTTGCGCCCCGATATACACCGCCAGTATCGGGACAATCGACACCAGCGCGCCGGCCATGCTTAGGTTGTACTGGCTCTGGTATTGGCTTGAGAGGGTACTGAGCAGGACAGTCAGGGTTGCCTTGCTTCTATCGGTAAGCAGCGTCAGGGGCAGGAGATAATCGTTCCAGATATCCATAAAACCGAGAATCGCCAAGGTTGCCAAAGTCCCCGAACAAAAAGGCAGAATGATCCTGCTGAATATCTGCCAGCGGTTTGCCCCGTCCAGCAGGGCCGCTTCGGTATAGGCATCGTGGATGGTTCTCATGTGTTGACAGAGCATAAAAATGGCAAATGCGTTAAAAAGCTGGAGCAGTATAAAGGCGTTTAAGTTATTCGCAAGTCCCGCCCGGGACATGATGATAAAAATAGGGATAAACGTTATCTGGGCGGGAATCATCAGGGCGCTGATATAAACGGCAAGAATTACCCCGCGTCCCCGAAAGGGTATTTTGGTCAGGCCATAGGCGGACATGGCAGCGCAGATTAGGCGCGCCAGGGTGCAGGCAATGGCAAGGTAAAAACTGTTCGCAATTGATTTTAGAAAAAACGGAATGGTGAACAGCTTTTGGTAAGCGTCAAGCCCTGGGTTTTTTGGCAGCCATTCTACCGGTATGCTCATAAGCGCTCCCCGATTTTTCAGGGAGGTAGAAATCATCCAAAAGAAAGGCAGGGAGACGATCACCGTTAGGATAATCAATACCGCGTAGAACACTATCGTCTTGAGAACAGCCGTCAGGGAACGTTTAGTTTGCCGGTGTTTAACGGTCATAATTTACCCACCTGTTTTGCAGTTTCATCTGAACCGCGGTAAACGTAAAAATGATAATAAACAAGATCCAACTCATCGCGGCGGCGTATCCCATTTCGTAATAACGGAATGCGTGAACATAGATCCTTTCCACCATCACATAGGTTGAACCGCCCGGCCCGCCGTCTGGCGTCATGATTACCACCTGCGGGAAAAGCTGAAAAGAAGAAATCAGGATGATGATCAGGACAAAGAAAAGGGTCGGCGTAAGGAGGGGCAGGGTGATATGAAAGAATTTGCGCGGAGCGTTTGCCCCGTCCAGATCCGCGGCTTCGTAGCAGCTTTTGTCGATGCCGATAAGGCCGGAAAAGAACATCAACGCAAAATAGCCCGTGTCTTTCCAGACCGACGCCAGGACTATGCCCGGCATAGCCCAGGTTTCGCTTTGCAGCCAGGCCGGCCCCTTTACGCCTATAAGGGCAAGCAGGCTGTTGAGGATGCCGTACTCCGGGCTTAACACCCAGCGCCAGATCAAGGCCCCCGCCACCCAGGAGGTTATTACCGGAATATAACAGATGACCCTGAACACCGCGCCGGCCCTGCCGCCTCGCGTGAGTATCAGCGAGGCGGCGATTGAGAAGGGCAGGATAAGGGGGATGTAAAACAGCATAAAGCGCAGGGTGTTTTTCAGCGCCTGGTAGAATTCCGCACTGGTAAAAAGTTTTTTGTAATTTTCAAATCCCGCGAAATACTCAGCAAAAAAAGCGGAGGGATGGGAGAACAGCGTAAGCTCATGGAGGGCGTCCCAGTTTGAGACGCTGACCAGAAGGGATACTACCATCGGGCCGAAGCTGAATAAAACAAAACCCGCCAGGCTTGGGAGGAGAAAGGGCAGGGCCGCAAAAACCGGAAATCTCTTTGCGGAAATCATGGCGTACCTACAACTTTATTTTGGCGGCGCATTCGGCTTCCATGTCACGAAGCGCCTGTTCCGCCGTAACCTTGCCGGACGCGGCGTCCGCAAGATGGCGGCCCGCGATATCCTGCAATTGGGCAAAGTCCGTAATCACCGGCGGAGTTACCAAGTAGTCAAGACTCTTGAACACCGCCTCCCGGTTTTCCGGCGGGGTTGTACTCTTGTACTGCGCGATGATGGTTTCATCTATCACCGGCGGCAATTCCCACGCGGCGTCAAGCCGTATTTGCGTCGCCTTACGGTTTGACGAAATAAAGACGATGAACTTTGCCGCCTCCGCCGCATGGGGGCTGTTCCTGCTTATCACGTAACCGTTGGAGAAAAAATGAGCGGCCTTCTGTTTATTCCCCGGCTCAACGGCGATGTCCCAGGCAAAATTACAGTCCCGGGTAAAATCAGGAAAGGCCCAAATGCCGGTAACGATCATCCCCAAACGGCCCGACTTAAACAAATCCCAATCGCTCATGCCGCCCAACTGTTCCGGCGTAGGCATCACGTTCAGCCGCCGCTGCATATCAACTAGCAGCCTGTTGCACTTGTGGATTTTTTGCATATTTATGCAAAAAATCCCGATCAATGGGCATGCTTTCGGAGTTTGTAAGGTATAAATATTCATATTTATGAATATTTATACCATTTTATGCGCGAAGCCCCACAAACTCCTAGGGCATCAAACAAAGCCGTAATTGATGTAAAAGAACGCCATGTCAAATGCCTTCAGGCGGTTATACAGCTTTTTTGAAAAACAACAGGTCAGGCGAAACGCCCTCCTCACCCGATGCCGTAACCGGCAATTATTCCCTTCTATGCCTATCGTATGCTCCTTGCCGACATCATGGCAGTCTTCAGCGAATGCGATCAGGAAGCTATTCCAGTCGTCCGTCGCTATCCGGTCATAGGTTATTCCCCGTCCTTTTATCCGCTTCTTCAGTTTCAACGCCGTTTTCAGGTCCCGTTTCCCCCATACAGCGAACCTCCGGTTCGAGGCCGCTATTTCCCCCGTATCCCGATGATAGGCATAAATAAGCCATACTTTGTTCTGTTTTTTCCCCACTATGTCCAGAATTCGTCTATTTCCAGGCGGTCTTTAATCCATGAAAAGGTACCGTTATAGGTTCTTTCATGGCCGCTTATAAACTGGCGGCCCGCAGTCTTTGCAGATGAAGTTGCGGACTTATAGTCCGATGTTTTCCCTTGCTTTTTTCCCGTTCCGTGTTACGTTTTGGCTGTGGCAATGAGGGCAACTGATGTCTATGGTGATTTGCATTCTTTCATAAAATCATCTTTTGTCCTCTTTGTCATTCCCCCTTCCTCAATCCATCATACTTTCTGGATCACTTCCCTTCTTTTCTTTTTGCGCGGAAAAAATTGCTGCACCCGTCTAAACATTGGCTGGTCATGGCGCTCAGTTCTATCTCGGCAATATTGATCCGGCTTCCGTGTTTCGGCGTATAATGTATTTCCAGCCTTTGTGCTATCCTAAACGCTTCTTCCGCCGGAAAGGTTTCGTATAACGAGGATATAGTGCGGATATTTCAACAACTTCCGTTCCTCCCGCTGGCTCCAGCGGGAAAGCGGGCGAAATATGGAGTTGACGCGGCTTATCAACAAACTCCGGCCCGATTTCAAAATCATCGCGGATTTCCGCAAGGATAACAAGCAGGCGCTTAAAGAAGTGTTCCGGGCGTTTAACCGGCAGTGCGGCCGGACGGAATTGTATAGTGGCAACGGCGGAATTATCGCTGACCTTCATGGCTAATAACATGAAACGGGCGATAAATATGCTGGGAGCACGGAAATTATTGGCGATGCTATAAGGGATAGGGGGAGGATATGACGCGCTCAAGCGCCGCCGTGGGACGGTGCTATCGCGAAAAAATGACGCCTTTTGCGCTTGTGGATTTTTGCGCCGCCAGCGCCGCAAAAATCCCGATTATCCGGCATCCTTGGGCAGTTTGCAAGGTAAAAAATCGCCTTGCAGTCGATTTTTTGGAGTTTTGTGCGCGAAGCGCAACAAACTCCTAGTTTTCGGATAGTCTGGGGGGCAGTCACCATTTTGACCCGGGATGTGTTAGATACTGGCCGCGTTGCTGCGCAGTATCACAAGGCCCTTATATGCTGTACATTGAGTAATGAACAATCATATTGACATCAAGCGGCTTGACGCACCGGTGCTGGAGCCGGACTACACCCGGCTGGTGATACGTCCTTTTGAACTTCCAAAAAAACGGGTTGCGGAGGTCGTAGCCCGGGTCGCCGCATTGGATGATTCCTGTGTGCAGGAAGAACTGCGGCAGGTGCTTTCGGAATTCAGCGCGGATCATGCCAAACTTCCCGAAGTTTTTGAGAAAAACTATGCCTGGGCCGAAAGCCGAAGCGGGGACCCCCCCGGCGGGCGCCCCCTGTCTCCCGCGGGCCGCCTCCTGGCGGGAGCCTATTTCACCTCCGAATACGCCTTTGAGGCCACCGCGCTTTTTAACCCCTCCATAGCGGCGGCGCCTGATACCGGTGTCAGTCACCCTTTGGGAGACTTGCGCTTTATTATGAGCGCCCGTTCTGTGGGCGAAGGCCATGTTTCATCGGTTTCTTTTAGGACCGGCTTCATTGATAAAGACGGAGGGGTTTCCATCGATCCCGAGGGGCGGGCCGCGGTAACGGGCGAGCGGCGGAGCCTTGCGGTTTCTGATGCCGCGCGGTCGGCTGCCGCCGGTTCCGCCGATAACTCCCTGCCCTACGAAACCCGGTTTGACCCGGCCACACCGCTCAGCGAGCGGCTGCTTTTTCCCTCGGCGGCGGCGGAACAAAACGGCATTGAGGACGCCCGGTTTGTCCGTTTTACCGATGAGGACGGAAGCGTCACCTATTACGCGACCTACACGGCCTATGATGGAAAAAACATACGCCCCTGCCTGATTGAAACCCCCGATTTCCTTAGCTTTACCATGCGGGCCCTTAGCGGGGCCATGGCGCTGAACAAGGGGATGGCCCTGTTTCCCCGGAAGATCAAGCGGCAAGGCCGGGGCCGCTATGCCATGTTGTCCCGGATAGACGGGGAGAGTCTCTACCTCATGTTTTCCGATGATATGGTTACCTGGAATGAGGGTGCGAAAATCGCCTCTCCCCTCTTCCCCTGGGAATTTATACAGATAGGGAATTGCGGCTCCCCCCTGGAATTACCTCCCTCCACGGGACAGGCGGGCTGGCTGGTATTAACCCATGGGGTAGGCTCCCTCAGACGCTACTCCATCGGGGCATTGCTGCTGGATGCCGCGGACCCCGCACGGGTAACCGGCAGGCTCGCCGCCCCCCTTATTTCTCCGGGAGAACGGGAACGGGCCGGTTATGTCCCCAACGTGATATACACCTGCGGGTCCATTATCCATGGGGAACACCTGATCATCCCCTACGGCAGCGCCGACCGGTCCATCGCCTTTATTTCGATAAAGACAGCGGAACTGCTGGAGAAATTAACCGGAGGGCAGTCACCATATGCGTACACTTAAGCGGAGCTAAAAAAACATAGCAGGGGAAGCCTTTTGCGCTTGGAGTCGGCGCACAGGATCGGCAGGCGGTGGATACTCTCAAACCAGATAGAACACAGAAACATATTAAAGTATGAGGTGTACGACAAACGTCTGGATAATCCCCAATTCCCTCCACAGATTGAGCCGGGCCGCCGCCGCTTTCGTTTCTCCCTCCCCCCTCAGGAGGAAAAACGAAAGCAATTTTACTTTTACAAAACTTTCTGATAAAATGCCCCCATGGGCAGGCAAATATTAGCGGCGGAGCTCCGCCGGCTTGAGGAAACAGGGAAGAAGGCTGGGGAAAACCCGGCGTGGAAGCGGAGGGAAGGTTTTAATGTAACCTATGCATTCGCCGATGCGATAAAGAGCGCCTTCGCTCTGTTTTTCTTCCAACATCTGTCAATGCTAAAGTTTCAGGATTCGCTTAACCGGGGGAATCAGCGGAAAAAGGCGGAAAACATCCTAAAGGTGCGAATCAGATAACGAGGCTGATCGACGGGATAAATCCCGGCGCGTTTGACGACAACTTCCGCGAGGGCATACGTTTGGCGGAGGAATACGGGGTATTGAACCACTACAAGGTGCTGGACGGGGTTTGGTATCATTCGTAGGGAAAAGTGCGTTGCGGACACTGTTTGCACCTTACGAAGAACGGGAAAACGACCTATTACCACCGCATGACGGCAGCGGTTATGGTGCGGCCCGGCGGGGAAGAACTAACAAACAGGAATTATGAAAAGCAACAGCAGGATTGTGAGCGGAATGCGGCGAAGCGGCTGCTCGAAAAGCACGGGGAATACTATAAAATATTGCAGGCCGTGGGGAAGGGAGACGATTTATATGCCAATTACGGCACTTGTAAGGCGGTACTCGACCAGGGATTGAGCTTCATATTTACCTGTAAAGACGAACCGCACCCCACAAACTCCTGGATAGCGGAACAAGTTGAGCAGGGCGTTCCCGAAACGCGGGAAACTATGGGGGATGCCGCCTTGAATACCGCTATAAGTGGATAAACGGTGTTAAAAACCGTGCGGATGGTGAAAAACCGCCGGTCAATTACCTCTATTTTGAAATCCACAGCTTACGGAATGCCTCCGCGCCCGTTGGAAGGTAGAGAACGAAAACAACAAGGTTCTGAAGAACTACGGATACCATCTTGAACATAATTTCGGTAACTACTCAGGTCTCAGGATAAGCCAAGGCGGTTAAGGCATTAAAAATATTCCGGTGAAACGGCCCTTCCTCCACGCTCAATAACCGCTCCGTACACGCTTGTATGCGCCCAACTTCAGACGGAGGCCGTTCATAATCCGCCCCCGTCATCCGCCGCTTCAGTTCCAGCGCCTCTTTTATCGTCTCTTTCATATGGGCGCTCCACTCGCTGTCCAGCCCTGTTTCAAAGTTCTTCAGCTCTCTTAACAGATGCGCTCCCTCGCACAGATGATGCCGTTTCGCTGGGGTTTTCAATTGCGCCGCTAAACAATCGCCCGCCTACGCCGCCATTGGCAGCCCTTCGGGGAATTCCCGCTCTCTTGTTTCGTAATTCCGGTGTTCCTACGGCACGAGGCAGCTTAATCCCCTGTTCTGCCTTACGTATATCCAGTGCTTCTTCCCGTTGACATGGCAGCCGGTCTCGTCCGCACCCACTACCGCGCTCTGCTCTCTGCTCTATCCGCCGCTTGATTTCTCGATACATCCCGTCGGCCTTCTTCGTCATCTCTTCAAGAACACTGTCTACCGTCCCCTCGGACAGCGGTATCCCCATCACGCTGCCGAATAAATCCGTGATGCGCCGGTACGGCAGATACTGGTATACCGTACCGACAAATACGTTATCAAGTCGGTAACGCTCAGCCCGTATTGTACCGGCGTCTTTATATGCGGGGGGAAATCCCCATATGCGTTTACTTTAAAAACCGGGAAAAATATGATATCCACACTATATAAAAAAGACGGCAAGCTTTGAGCAATTAGTATCGGTAATGCCCGAAGGGTGGAAAGAGAAGGCAAAAGAATTGAGGGCATTGCTGCGGGATGGGAAATCAAGAACGCAACGGATTTGCTGCGTCTGGTTTTTTTATACCGTACCGAAGGCAAATCGTTCAGCGGGACAGCCGCGTTATTGAAGCTGGCGGGTATCGATTCAATGACCAAGAAGGCGGTCTTCACGAGGTTTCAAAAATGTGCTGAGCGGCTGCGATGGCTGTGCGAAAACGTCTATTGGAACAACCAAGCGATACCGGAGGTTCGGTCCTGGCTGGGAGATAAGAAGGTCTATCTGGTAGACGCTAGCAGCCGCGGACACTTCGTGTCCGATGGGACTTTGGTGAATTTTTGCTCAGTGTGCCTTTGGCACACCTTCATGCAAAAAATCCCGATCAATGGGCATGCTGTACTCTTCGAGCATTCGGAGTTTGCAAGGTATAATCGAACCTCCGGTTCGCATTCATATTTATGAATATTTATACCATTTTATGCGCGAAGCGCAACAAACTCCTAGGGCCGCTAAGAAAAACCCGGGGGCATACGATCCCGAATGCCCCCCCCCAACTCCCCGCAGGCCCTGGCTGAATTCGCGGCCCAAGCGCGGGAATTGCGGAAACGGAAAAGTATCCCTGTAGTTTCCATCCGCGTAAAGCCGGAAGCTCTGGAAAAATACAAGGCCTTGGGTAAAGGATATACCGGAACCATGGGGGACGTGTTAAACTATGTAGCGGATAACCCGGAAATATTGGCAAAGGTTCTATGAAAACCATAAACGATTACATGAATGATCCCCGGCTTCTCAATGACCCGGATATGGCGGGAGCATTAGAGCCTGTCAAGGAAATTCACGCCATACGCCTTAAAATCCAGGAAGAGACCGCCAACATGACGACAGCGGAGAAAATTGAATTCCTCAACAAAGAGGCGGAGGCGTTTCTTGCCCCGATGGGAAAGTCTTTGTGTTATGATCTGGCAGGTCAGGGCAAACTGAAGCCCCGGCAGCCGGTTATTTAGCAACCCGCTCCCTCCGGGGCTGGCCGAAGGGCCGCCCTAAGAAGGAGCCGGAAAAGTAAGCCATACAGCGCTATCCTGGGCGGCCCTATAAGCGGCTTGTAGTTTCGCTTCCGAAGCCCTTAATGCTTCTTCTGATTGCGCCAGGCTGTCTTTTATTCGCTGCATCTCAATTTTATAAAACATTATGCTCTCCCTGCCGATAAAAAATATGTCTGATATATTTGATACCGCTTTCACGAAAATTCGCTCAATATATGAGCTTGTCAAAAAATTCGGAAATGCGGATATCTTGAACCAAATCTCCGACTTAAAAATTGAACTTGTTGGCATTAAAAGCGCCTATGCCGATCTCCAAAACGAAAACACCCGGTTAAAAGCCTCCTTAGAGGGGAGGGGCGGCAGTATTACATCTGTCCCTGTCGTTCGCAAATGTCAATAAAGAGGACTTAACAAAAATACCGTCAAACAACGGCTTGGGAAGGCTAATATTAAGCCGCCTTATGTAGTCTACGCCCTTTTGGTAAACAAGGGTTTTAAGAGATATATGGGTTTCCCCTTCGCCGTCTGTCCATTTCTGTTCAATAACCCGGAAATAGCCCCTGTCTTGAAACTCCCTGTATGGCACATTCCGATCATCCAAAACGTCTTGTTTGCGTAAATACTCAAATATCTTATTCCGCCCCCATCCATTGATATTTAATACTCCGGCAACATCCCGCATTTGCAAGGCATCGTTGGAATTGGCTGCTTGGGTCAAAGAATTCTGCTTTTGGCTTCATGGTTTCGTTTTGAATTTTTAGAGCTTCTATTTCTTCCTGTAAATATTGCATTGCTTGAACAACGATCAACTTTTTTCCAATGAAGTTTTAACCTGGAAATTTTTTTCCAGGTTCATTTTTACCATCGCTGCCTGGTTTTCGCTTAGATAGGTTGTCTTCCCATTCTGCATTATTTCAGGAAAAAGTTCTTGCACTTTGTACCGTATTGTCCTGGGGTCAAGTCCTAATACATCCGCCACTTCTTTCACGGTCATTTTTTGTTCACCTTGCTTCGTCAAATCGTTCATATCTTAACTCCTCCAAAAACCTTGATGAGGCCAGCCGGATATCTCGGCGCTTTTCAGTGTCCTCGACCGTAGCGGTTTCCTTCGCCATGGAGAGGGAAAGGAGGTAGCTTGATGTTAGACTGCCCCCGGTATGGGTAAAATTTCCAGCCCCCAAATTGGGGGACTGGCTTTTTTGATAGTCCCGGCCTTCCGCAAAGCCGTATTTTTCAATCCGCTCCCTTATCCACATTGAAAAATCACGGCCAACGCCTAATTTCATGTGCAAATCACGGGCATTAACTACCTGATTTCCGTTGTGTTCAATAACCTTAATTATCTCATTCATATAAACCCCTCCAATGACGAAATTTTTTCGCCAGCTTTTTTGTCCGCAACTGGACGATCCGTTCTGTTTTTCCCGTTGTTTCCGCAATCTCTTTTGCAGTCATCATTCCTCCCTCCTAAAATAAAAAAGCCCGCCCGCACCAGCCATAGTGTGAACGGGCCGTATCCGGCTCGAAAGCGGACAAGTCTGCGGCTGGGTAAAGGCTTGTCCTCTCTCTTTTATTGTCAAATTCAAAATAAGATATAAAATTTATTTGCGCAATTCGTACAAATGTATAGGGTATAAAAAAGCAGACGCCGGTTTCCTCCGGTAATACCGGATGAGGCGGGCTGTAAATTATGCCGCAACCGGCTCGGATTGGACGCCCCGCCAAACAATTTTACAAAAATGCTGTTTTTGTCTTTGGGTTTACCATATTACCAAATGAGAACTTGCTATATAATTATAATTAAATTCTTCACAAGTAACAGCCTCGAAAGAATTAACATTGTTTTGTTGATAACAATATATTGTAATACTATTACTGCTTGTTTTTTTAATATATAACCTAAATTCCTCCAAAATATAGTATACAAACCTGTCAACAACCAATAATACAGGCATTTTCTCCCCAATAGGGCCTTTTAGCAGACATTTTGTCCTCTATCCTCCTGGAAAACACCCGA
>JAISQR010000514.1 GCA_031274035.1 Treponema sp.
ACCGGGGGGCATAAGGGGATAGCCCTGCTGGGGGGAGGGACCGCCCGGATCGGCGATCCTTCGGGAAAGACCGAGACCCGCCGCATGCTGAGCTACGGGCAGCTTGACGCCAACACCGCCGCCATCACCGCTCAGCTTGACCGTTTTCTGGGTTTTGACGGCGAGAGCGCCCGGTGGGCCAACAATAAGGACTGGCTGGCGGATCTCAATTACATCGATTTTCTCCGGGAAATCGGCAGCCACTTTTCGGTGAACCACATGCTTAGTTTCGAGGCCTACAAGGCGCGGCTTGAGACGGGGCTTTCCTTTATCGAATTTAATTACCAGCTGCTGCAAAGCTATGACTTTCTGGAACTGTACCGGCGTTACGGCTGCCGCCTCCAGATCGGCGGGGACGATCAGTGGGGCAATATTGTGGCCGGCCATGAGCTTATCCGCCGCGTCGAGGGGGCGGAGGTATACGGCGTCACCTTTCCCCTGGTGACCACCGCGGACGGCAAGAAGATGGGTAAAACCGAAAAGGGAGCAATCTTCCTGGACCCCGCTCTTACCAGCCCCTATGAATTTTTTCAGTACTGGAGGAATGTACAGGACGCGGACATACGCCGTTTCCTCCTGATGTTTACCTTTCTTCCGGCGGAGGAGTGCGGCGCCCTCTGCGGGGCGGGGAAAAATCCCAACGAGGCCAAGGAACGGCTCGCCTGGGAGCTGACCGCCCTGATCCACGGAAAGGAAGAGGCGGACAAGGCCCTTTCCGGCGCCCGGGCGGCGTTCGGCGCGGAAGCCGGCGGGGACCGGGCGGCCATGCCCACGGCGGAACTGGAAAAGTCAAAGTTTGACGCGGGGTACAACGCGGCGGATCTTTTCTTTGACGCGGGGCTTGCCGCGACCAAGAGCGAGGCCCGCCGGCTTGTGCAGCAGGGAGGCGCCTTTGTTTCCGCCGCGGACCGGGACCTCCGGGCGGTGAGCGATCCGGCGGCGCGGATCACCGCGGATTTTCTGGACGGCGGGGAACTGATACTCCGGGCGGGGAAGAAACGGTTCTGCCGGGTGGTGGCGAGATAGGTGGAACAATTGAAGCGAAAGATTATTCTTGACTGCGATCCCGGCCATGACGACGCCATTGCCATTATGCTGGCGGCTCAGCATTTGGATGTTCTGGGAATAAGCACCGTCGGGGGCAACTGTTCCCTGGAAAATGTCACCATCAACGCCCTGAAAATTCTCGAACTTATCGGAAGGCCGGATATTCCGGTTTATCCGGGGCACAGCCGTCCCACGGTGGGGGAGCTGGTTACCGCCCCCCAGTTTCACGGCAAAAGCGGCCTTGACGGGCCGGATCTGCCGGCGCCGAAAATAAAGCCCCGGGAGAAGCACGGGGTCGACTTTATCACGGACACCCTCCGTTCCGCCGCCGCCGGCGGCATCACCCTGGCCGCCACCGGACCCTTAACGAATATCGCGGCGGCCCTGAACCGGGCGCCGGACATCGCGGGCCGGATCAGGGAGATCTGCGTCATGGGCGGTTCGGTTACCTTCGGCAACTGGACTCCCCAGGCGGAATTTAATATTTTTGTCGATCCCGAGGCGGCTTACCGGGTATTTAATTCCGGCGTGCCCGTCAAGATGTGCGGCCTTAACCTGACCCGCCAATGCGTAATCACCGAAGCCGAGCTGAATCTGATCCGGAAGATTCCCACCAGGACCGCCCGGGCCGCGGCGGATATGCTTGGTTTTTATGTCGAGGCCGAAAGAAAAAATCTCGGCATCCCCGGCGGGGATCTGCACGATCCCTGCGCGGTAGCCTGGCTTATCGATCCGTCCCTGATCACGGGAGCGGCCATGCACATTACGGTGGAACTTAAGGGGGAGTTTACCCGGGGCATGACGGTCTGCGATTACCGGCACCTCCACGCGGGCGATCCCGAGCGGGATCTCTGCCATAACCCGGCCATATCCTTCCGGGGGAAAGAGCCTAACGCCGAGGCGGGGCTCAGGTTAAACCGGGACGGGTTTATGAAACTGCTCTTGGATACCCTCGCCCGGTATCCGTAGGGCGAACAATTGATCCAGGGATTTAAAATAGGGAATAAAGACGCGGTATAAGCCCCGGGTATGTTCGTTAATGAATTTGCCGTCCAGGGACTCGTCCGCCGCTAATTGCTTAAACCGGAAAGGGCCGTTTACCTTCCACAACTGCAGAAAACCGATGATCATGGCGTCGGCGGGGCAGAAGAAGGAACAGCGCATACACATCTGGCATTTAAAGCCGAAGTGTAAAACGTCCCGCCGCAGGGTTATATTTCCCGCGGGACAGCCTCGGAGGCAGATAAGACATTTGGTGCATTTCTCTTTTTTTACGCCGTAGAATTTTCCGTTTAAGAAACCCAGCCGCTGTATTTTAAAAATGAAGGATACGAACCAGTGAAAAAGATTGTATTTGACGAACGAAACCGATCCGTTGATAATGTTGGCCGCCGCCAGGCCGCTGTACTTCACCGCGTATTGGTACATTTGCTTTATCAGATTATCGGGGAACCGGAAAATAATATTGTAGGGCATCAGGAAATGATAGTCCCCGAGGACGGCGCAATTTTTTAGTATTTTTATCAACGAAAAAGACGAGGCTTTATTAAAAAAGGTGGGCTCCCCGGAGGTTTTAAAAATAAAAACTTTTTTATCCCGGAGGGCCAGTTTTTTTACGTACCGTAAAAAAAAGAGGGGCGTATTAAAAGCGTAGATAGGATACCCCAGGCCGATCACGTCGTAGCCGTCCAGGGGCGGTTTAGTTTCCGTCCCGGTGATGTCGAAAATATCCGCGGGGATATTCATCTTCCGGAAATGCTCAGAGAACATTTCCGCGACCAGAAGGGTGTTGCGGGTTCCGCTGAATACAATTAAGAGTACGCGTTTCGGCGTTTGACGCTCGGTTTGACAATCTGTTTGACAATTCATAGCCGCCGCTCCGGTGTAGGTACGCTTCATGAACAGGGGAACCGTCAGGTGTTTTCCGGCGGGAAATTGAGCAGCGCTTCGGGGCTTATGGAGGAAAGATCCCGCGCGACGATGTCCGCCCCGGCGGCGCGGATCTCCGTTTCGGGAAAGGTGGTAAGCAGGGCGAGGCAGCGCATCCCCGCGGCCTTCGCGGCGGCGATCCCGCCGACGGAATCCTCCACCACCCAGCAGTGTTCCGGCGCGGCGCCGACGCGGCGGGCGGCTTCCAGAAAAATGTCCGGAAAGGGCTTGCGCCGTTCCACGTCGAGGCCGTTTACCAGGGCGTCGAAGGCGTTGTTGGCCGCCGCCGCCGCGATTGCGACGGCAAGGCCGACCTCGGCCGCCGAGGGCGGCTGTTTAATCAGGCCGATTTCGGTAAGGCTCGCCATCATCTTGATATAGTCGGTACTGGTGGCCAGGGCGGTCTTGCACCCGAGGGCGCGGCATTGGCGCACAAATTCCACCGCCCCGGGGAGGGGTTTGAGTTTTCCCTTAACCAGATCGCCGTAAATTTCGTAGGTCCGGGCCTTGTCCCGGTCAATATCAAAACCGGCGACGCCGTGTTTTTCCGCCACCCCGCCGAGGAAGCGGTTCTCCCCTAAGCCCACAAAGGGAAGAAAGTCCCCGTGGGTGACGGTTACGCCGTGGGTTTCTTTAAACATGAGGCGCGCGGCTTCGGCGATAAACCACTCCGAATCGGTAAGGACCCCGTCCATATCAAAAATAACCGCTTCCGCGGCGTTCAAGGCGCTCATAAATACCTCTTTGGTTCTCCGTCTTTAAACAGGGCGTATAATTCTATGTAACTTTTCGCGGTGCTGGCGGCGATCTTTCCCAACAACACCTCCTCCACCTGGAAGAGCCCCACCTCGCTGGACATGATTACCTCGATGCGGATGGGTTTTTCATTCCCCGGGGAAAGGCGGACTTCCTCAATGGAATTGGCCGAATACTGGTGAATGTCCCCGACCCGGGGGCCTCCGGCTAAAGCCAGGGGAATTCTGGCCCGGCCTTTCTTCATATCGCAGCCATCGGCGACCTGGATAACCCCCGCCTCCAGGGAATGGATCGCCCGGTTCCCCATGTGCCCCGAGATGCCCTCCAGGGCGAGGGACCGGACGATGACCCGCTTTAGGGGACTGCCGGGATACACCTTGGCCAGGAGCCTGTCCATGATGGGATAGGAAACATAGGCACTGTGGAGCTCGTGATCCTGACGGCCTACGGACATGCCCAGGTCGTGGAGAAAGGAGGCGAAGAGCACCGCCGTGAGGCTGTCTTCAAAATCGCCGCACTCTTCGGTTTCCAGGCTGGTCTTGATCCCCGCCTGCCGCAGCAGCCTCATCATGATCAAAGCGTTCAGCGCCACGGTACGCATGTGGACCGGGCCGTGATCGTTGTAGCCGAGCCGTTTAATGGAAACGGTGTTGGCGTATTCCTGCACCGCCTGGATTTCCTCGTCCTCCAGGAGAAGTTTCGCCGCCGATGCGGCCCGGTCCGAAAGACCCATCCGGGCGATGGTATCGATAATCTTCGCGTCCATGGATAATTCTTTTTGCGAGCGCATTAAAAATAAAATACAACAATCGGTAACAAAAATCAAGACGTTTGGGCGGAGTTATTATACGCCATAAATTTGAGTTTACCATGTAAGGAATTAAACAATTCCTTACATGGTAAACAATTATATCGGTAATTCCAGACATTTGCAGAATATTCGGGAATAAATTATCGGTGTTTTAAAATAAATTTTGTTCTGTCATGTGCCCGTTTAAGATGCGCCCGCATCAGGCGTTCGGCATTTTTTTCATCCTTCCGCTCAATAGCATCAAATATGGCTTCATGCTCAGAGATTATATCCATAATAGTGACATATTCATTTGCAATCATAATAGAGGATCTGAGAAGCTCAGCGCCAAGAGATAGTACGCTGACCAAAGCAGTATTTCCCGCTGCCTGGGCGATAATATTATGAAACATTGAATCTGCAGCCGCACGTATTTCAGGACTGCTTATTTCCTTTTTCAGTAGATCTATGGTATGTCGAAGCTGAGCGACATGTTCTTCGGTACGTTTTTTTGCAGCCTGTCGGGCACTATAAGTTTCAAGAAGAATACGTACGATAAACATATCCAAAAGGAATTTATTGTCTGTAGTCAACATCTGGACATAATTTGAAAATGTTTTATCCATATTTATGGATTTGATAAAGGTCCCCCCGCCGACCTTTGATTCAACAAGACCGGTCAACTCCATAGCACGCAAAGCTTCTCTGATCGAAGATCGGCTTACGCCCAGTTGATCCACGAGTTCACGTTCAGTTGGCAACTTATCACCGGGTTTAAATTCGCCATTTTCAATTTTTTGCATAAATTGCTGAATAATATTTTCAAATAATCTGGTTTTTTTGACCCGTTCCATCATATTTTTTTTTCCAAAATAATCATATTGAAAGACTAATAAGAGATCGATAAAGAGTCAATAGAGGGAAAGCGGAGGATATAACTAAAAAACAGGATTCGTCCCTTGGAAAGATGGTTTTAATATCACAGGTTTGCCCCGGTTCACATGGTGCAAAGAGTCAAAGTATGGATTGCTCAGATATTAAAATAGATGGTATTATCAATTTTCTATTGAACGAAATCCGGCTAAATAATTCATCTAATTCATCGCTAAAGATACTACAAAGTTTGCTCTGCGGAGTTTCACTTTAGCATAGATTCCTTTCGTACTTTACTGCTTGAAACAATTACCGAAAATATCAGGATGATACCATATACAATTTGCTGTAAACTAGTGGGCATTTTTATCGCGGATAACAAACTGGTAAGTATTGTAATTATGAACGCTCCCGCTACTGTCCCGGCATAACTTCCGGTACCGCCTGAAAGCGATGTACCACCCACGGCAACCACGGCAATCGCTTGGAATACAATAAAATCTCCCATTCCAAGATATGACTGCTGAAACCGTCCTACCAATAGTATCCCGCCAAGAGCCGATGTGGCGCTGGACAGGCAATAACACATCATCTTGGTAAAACGGGTATTAACCCCCGAATAATATGCAACTGTATCACTATTACCAATTGCATATACCCTGCGGCCAAACGGCGTACGAGTGAGTATCAAGGTAGTCGTAACGATGAGGATTAACCAGAAAAAAAACATGTTGGGAAGGATAAGACTATCTCCTAATACAAAATCACGAATTGCCTTTGGCGCGTATTCCCCCGGCCTCCCTTTGGTGATGGCCAGTAATCCCCCTTGAAGGATCACGTTCATCCCAAAAGTCATGATCATCGGATTCAACTCCAGATAGGCTACACCAAAGCCATTGATAAGTCCGACGAGAGTACCGCCGAGCAAAACAAGGGGTACAATGAAAATTAGAGCATTGGGATTGTTTTTGTAAGCCATTGTTAGTACTATCGCGGCAACATTAAGTGTCCACTGTAGCGATAGGTCTATCCCGCCGGTAATGATTACAAAAGTGAGCCCCAGGGCTAATATCCCGAGAACCGAAGCGTCTATCAACATCATGCGGATATGTCCCAAAGAGCCAAATTCAGGCCTGATGATGCTCATCGCCACCACCATAAAAACCACAGTCAAATAGCTTAAAAATATTGTCTGGTTTTTTTTAACAAAATATTGGATACCTGTCAAACCTTTACCTCCATCCTGCGTTTACGGCTAAATATAATATTTACCGATGTGATGGTGACAACTACAATGAGAAGTATACCTTGAAATAACGCAGTCCAATAAGTGGAAACGCCGGCAAACTGGAGCACATCCTGAAGCATTTTCATAATGAAACATCCGACAATTGTACCGGGGACACCTCCCCTTCCGCCGGCGATGTTGATTCCGCCGACAACTGAAGCACAAAGAGAAAGCAGGATAAATTCATTACCGGCCGTGGGAGAACCCGATGCAACCTGGGCGGTACGAAATATACCTGCCAAGGCAGAAAACATGCCGGACATTGAAAATACTAATATTTTTATTTTGTTCACATTAATGCCATTATAATATGCGCTTTGTTCGTTGCTGCCCAGCGCGTAAACGGATACCCCAAAACGGGTATTTTTCAGATAACCCCAGAAGATAAGCAGCAATACAATGAGCAATAGTGAAACAGGGATTCCAAAGGGACGACTCAAGGTAAAGCTGATAAAAGCATTGGGCGGATCGCCGCCGTCAGTTGGTAAAACCCAAAGTGCCAAGCCGCGCCAAACCGACCATGTCGCCAGAGTAACAATAAAAGGCTGGACCCTGAACCTAACAACCAAAAAACCGTTTATAGCACCACAAATAAAACCCATTAAAGCCATCAAGACCACCATAGCAATAATACCAATGATACTGCCGCCTAAAAATATCCCCATATACAATGCTGAAATACTGTTACTCAGGCTAATAACACCGCCGATAGATAGATCAACTCCCTGAATCATCATGACCATAGACTGGCCGGTTGCCGCAAGGATCAGACTGAGGGATTGATCCGTTTTAATCCCCAGCCAATCAAGGCTGAGAAGGTTAGCAAAAGGCATTGAAATATAGATAAGAACGATCATAACCAACAGTATGATATAAGGCATCACCTGATCCCCGTTCGTTCTGATGAAGCCCCATATTTTATTGCTTATCTCATCAAGGTTAACCGTTTTTGCTTGCGACATAATCATCTCCCTTGATACTATCTTGTATTTTCTCACCCATCAGGGCAAGAATGATATTTTCATTAGAAAGATTTTCTTCTTCCAGCATGGCAGATATTTTCCCATCGTGCATAATAAAGACCTTGTCGCAGATATTTACTAATTCCTCTACATCGGTAGAATAATATAAAATTGAGTGATTGTTTTTTGCAAGTTCCCGAACCATATTGAAAATTTCGACTTTGGTACCAACATCCACGCCGCGGGTACAATCAAACATGAGTATTACTTCGGGCAGAAGCGCCAGCACCTTGGCAAATATAACCTTCTGCTGATTCCCGCCGGAAAGCTGAGTTGCGATTATATCCTCGTTCGGCGCTTTGACGGCAAATCGTTCCATAGAGCTTTTTACAAGATATTTCAAACGCTTGGTATCGGTGAAGACTCCAAATTTTTTCATTTTACCCAATACCGGCAACTGAATATTTTCTCCAATAGACAAGGACATTATCAGGCCTTGACTGCCCCGATCCTCCGGAATTAAACCAATACCACAGTTCTGGCTCTGATAGGGGCTTTTCATTTTTACAGTCTTGCCCTTTATCAGAATCTCTCCACTTGGCTGGAGGACGCCGCTTAACACTTGGAATAGAGCCGATTGTCCTTGTCCGGCTAAACCCCCGACCCCCATAACCATACCCTTCTTCAGGGTTAAATTAATATCTTTTAATAAATTCCCTAAATTTATGTTGCGCATCTCAAGGGCAGCATCTTCCATAGAATGATCTGTTTTTTGGGGAAAGTAAGTAGATATTTTTCTTCCTAACATCATGGAAACTAACTCATCAGAATTGGTTTCCGTATTTTTACGTACCCCTACATCAGTCCCGCTGCGGAATATTGTAATGCGATCACAGGTCCGTATCTCAGACATACGGTGAGAAATAAAGATGACAATTTTTCCCTTTTCAGCAAAGCCCCGGGCAATTTTCAGCAGCCATTGAACCTTATCATCTGAAAGTGCTGATGTGGCTTCATCCATAACGATAACTTCCGGATTTCTTGCCAAAACCTTGGCGATTTCAATCATTTGCCGGAAAGGAAGGGAAAGATTCTTGACGATATCCGTGGGTTTCACTCCGTCAATTGCAAACTGTTCCAGAACAGCTTTGGTTTTCAGGATGTTTTCTTTCTTTTTAATGGTTTGGAACCAAGTGAGTTCACCGGTATTTAGAAACATATTTTCAGAAACGGTCAAATTTGGTACCAGGCTCAATTCCTGATATACCGTTCCAATTCCATTCACTACTGCATCATGAGGCTTAGAGATTTTAAGTTGTTTCCCTTTAAGATATATCTCACCCTTATTCGGTTGCATGGTACCGCTGAGTATTTTCATTAGAGTACTTTTTCCGGCACCATTTTCACCTAAAAGCGCATGTACTTCACCGAATTTTGCCTCGAAATTAGCGTCCGCCAATGCCTGAACAGCACCAAAGAATTTTGAAATATTCTTCATTACCAAATCTGTCATCCTTTCGCCTCCTAATGTATTTTCCTTCCATAAGAAATGTCGTCCCTTATGGAAGGAAAATTATTACTATTGGAGTAATTCGTCTTTTGTAATCTGTACAGGAAAATCATCCGGAAGAACAGGCCACATAAAGCTTGGAGGTACATCAGGAAAATATACATCTTCTATATTTTTGATCGTCACGCCGATTTTATCGCCTACTTCTGTCGTAAGAGAATAAAATATTGCATCCTTAATCACCATATGCTTTTCAGGAGGCGGATTGCCTTCCAAAATGTCAATGGCTACCTGAATTGCCATGGCGCCAAAACCGACCAGGTCAGCGCTATACATCAACACGGGAAAACGATCTTCTATAGCGGCTCTGACCGTACTTTGGTAGTTATTACCTGTAATACAGGGGATTGGCCTGTTAGCATTCTTAAATGCCCGAACTATGGAATTTACATAGCCCTGTGTAAATACAGCGTCAATTTGGGAGTTGGCGGTAATAGCAGCAGCTACACCTTGTTCCGAGGGTCCTTCCGAGTACATACCATCAAATTCGGCGACGACTTTAATATTCGGATACTGTTTAAAAACCTTCATGACCCCATCATAAAACATTGCGGAAACAGGCGCACCGGGGAGTCCCCGATCCATAACAACATTTCCCCTGCCGCTTAGGACCTCCACCATAAATTTTCCGATTATTTCGGACAAATAGGCCCAATCACTTTCTATACCGTAACAATTTTGGTTGTCGGCGATCTGATCGAAGGTTACAACAGTAATTCCCGCATTAACTGCTCTGTCTATAACAGGATTAAGCCCCCTCGGCGAGGCACAATCAATGACAATCGCATCATAACCTTGTTTAATCATTGCGTCAATTGAAGCCGATTGTGCTTCAGGTGAATTTTCAGTGTTAACAATAGTTAAGTCAACTTTTTCTTTATATGGTGACTTAGACATAGCCAATTCTGTTACGCGGATCATATTTTGCCGCCAATCGTTCCCCATATAACTGTTAGAAAGGGCAATTTTATATTTCCCTCCCCGATCCGGTTCGGCGTTTTTGACCCTATTACATCCGAAAAAACCTACAGTTAACAAAACCGCAGCCGCCAGAAGCCAAACGATTGTCTGTTCCTTTCTGCACATAACTTTCCTCCTGTCTTATTTTTTCAGAGATATTCCCTGAAAATTCCCTATCATATTCCCCACTCAAAATCATTGAGTGCTTCACAACCGGAAGCGGTAACATGGATCATCTTCTCGGTACGGCTACCGCTATTGCCTTCAGATCCTTCATAGCAACCGGGTTCTAAGGAAAATACCATGTTTTCTTCTATTACCGTATTATCATAAGGAACGATACGAGGTGTTTCGTTGACCATACAGCCAATTTGGTGACCGGCATAATGTGGTATAGGCTGTGCATACCGTTTATAAGTCTTTTCCGCCACAGCATATACTTCGCTGCATTTTATCCCGGGACGGATGGTATTTATCATAATATCAAAAGCATTCTTGGTTACATTGCTATAGAACTCCTGATGCTTTGTTGGTTTAGCGCCAAAAACTACTGTATTACAGCAGTCACACCAGTATCCGTTCAGCCTAACGCTAAAATCCATAATACCCATGTCACCCTTTTCGATAATTCTGTCTTTTGGACCACCAGGATAATTCGGAACACTACAACGGGGTCCTGAAACAAGTTCTCCCGATACAATAGCAGGGCTGCCGCATATCCTGGTTGCGGCATCCACGCATTTTGACCATACTTCAAACTCATTTGCGCCATAGAATTTAGAATATTCATTTAAAGTACGTTGGGCTGCATCGGCCGCCAGGGCACTTTTGCGGAGCAGTATGATTTCGGTGATAGATTTTGTCTTTCTTGCTTCAGCCAAATCGGGATACGCATCCGTAAATATGGCTTTAGGCCAAAGTATTTGAATGCGATCAACAATTATTTTTGGCAAAGTATTTGGTTCGATTCCTACGATAAGTTT
Source organism: Treponema sp. (assembly GCA_031274035.1). GTDB lineage: Bacteria > Spirochaetota > Spirochaetia > Treponematales > Breznakiellaceae > JAISNI01. Next base: position 11,198 of record JAISQR010000514.1, read on the forward strand.
TTTCGTGGTCCGGCAGCTGTTTAGGGCGGCATCTGTGGCATTATAAAAATTTTTGTATAAACTGGAGGGAACAAAATTTTCAAAAGAAGTATAAGGAAAGACAGCTATGTCAGGAACATTTTGGATACCGCTGACGAGACTTGTCAGAGCTACCATTTTGATTTTTTTCTCCGCCACATCTAAAATTGCAAAAGCCTGCGGAAGACCTAGTGCGGCATCTATGCCAAACCCTATAGGCAACGGAACATCATACCCGGTTATATAAACGATGTTTTCATGCGAGGATAATACGCATATGTTTATCCCTTTTCCGGCAAGGAATTTACACGCTTTATCCAGATGATCCATGATATTCCTCCTCTTCATTCAAACGCCTCCCGGATAATACATCAATTATTGACAATTTTAGAATATTTGTCTGATGGTCAGACCAATATAAATTGACATGCCCTTTCCTCCCTATAAATTGACAGCATCTCGCTATATTTTTCTAGTTTACCATTGAAATTGTTGAATTGTCAACAAAATTTTTATAAAAATCAAATATTTATCATTGACATATATTGAAAATGATATTATTGTAATAATGGTCATACCAATGGACCTTTATCTCATGATTGGGAGCATATTATGGATATTGCCCTATTGAATACGCGCAGGGCTGTTGTTTTTGCGGCAAGCGCCGGGGAATTCAGAAATAATGTCAAAAAATTTATGCAGCAGTTACAGCATGAACTTATAAACGGCGGGAACAAAGATGACTTATGTTTCGTTGTGTATTCACTTTGTCTGGATCTGCAATCCTGGCTAATCCACTGGAACTTGCTGAAATATGTTACTGCCGGTCAGCTGCTACAGGAAGATATAGATAATGCGGTCTCCGGCTTGAGAAATCTTCTCCAGGTTTATTGTCCGGAAAAAATTATTGAACTTAACAGAGAGGTAAATGCCGTTAAATCCAGCGCTATTGTGGAAATATGCGAACTTACCGAAAAAAAGACGCTTTTTACCCGATGGGGACATGATTATTGCAGTGGATTGGATTATTCTATCAGGCGCGGGGCACGATTTCTTACCAGTAATCCTGTTAAAATAAATGCATTCAGGAAGGAAGAAAACGAAAGATGGGCGGTGTTTTTGGAGGAAGTCAGAGCGGAAAATCCTGGTATCACCAAAGAACGGCTTATTTCGTTGATGTGTATGAAAGTCGTAGCTTTACATGCCAGAGAATTATATCCGATTCATGAGGCTACGGACGGAGAAGACGGCTTTGCCTGTATTCAAGTAAATGTAAAAAACAGGAATAATACCAAAAAAATGATAGATGAGGTCTTTTTTTGGGAAGAAGCGTTTCGAAAAGAGCTTAATATGGATAATCCTAATATTGTATACAAGCTACCTGCAGTAAAAGCGGCTATCCCTGTGGTACAAACCTTGGTAGCCCAGGGAATACGTGTATGTATGACATTGAATTTCAGCTGCAGTCAGCATGATATTTTCGCGGATATCCTACAAAAGGGAGCGCGCCGCTCTTTTATGGTAATAATGAGCGGTTTTTTGGATGACAGCGTAGTTCTGGAACTACAGTCTCTGGGTGTTGAAAATCCTAAACTGTACGCATGTCATGCCGGCGAAGCGGTATTACGAAAATCTTATGCAAATTTACGGGCAAAAGAATATAATAAAGTCTCGATTATGGTTGCGGCAATCCGCGGAGATTACACTATCAAAAGCTGTTTAACCGGATATAACAATGCGCCATTATATTTTACCACGGTTACTAAGATGATTCAGGCTTATGATAACGCCCCCCGCAAATCATGTTCGGAAATTGACGAGCCCATTTCCAGAGATATTATGGAAGTACTTACTAAAAGCAGTATCTTTAATAAGGCTTACAACAGAAATTTATTGAATTTGGATAATCTTAATGATTTTGAACCTTTAAATGCTGTTTTAAAGGTATTTGTGTCGGCCTTTGAAGAGATAGAAGCAAGTCTTCCATAAAGGGAAAGGGACAAAACAATGAATTATAAAAAACTGAAGAATAAAATAGCGATTATAACCGGGAGCGCCCGGGGAATTGGAGAGGAAAGTGCGCGGCTCCTTGCCGAAGCAGGAGCAACTACAATTATTGCGGATATAAACATTGAAGGGGCCAAAGTTGTTGCCAAGAATCTTGAGTTGAAGAATCTTAAAGGTATCCCCTTTTTTTTGGACATATCAGAGGAATCTTCGGTAAAAAAAATGATGAACGAAGTATTCAAAATCTATGGCGGCATTGATATCCTAGTCAATAATGCGGGTATTCTTGATCCCACCCCTGTTCCGGAAATGACCCAGGAAAAATGGGACCGTATGTTGGAGATTAATCTTCGGGGCGTACAGTTTTGTTCGCAACATGTCCTTCCTTATATGACTAAAAACAGTGGAGGTAAAATAGTCAATATTTCTTCACAGGCGGGGCAACTTGGAGGGTTCCTTGCCGGAGTACATTATACGGCCGCCAAGGGGGGTATTATCGCTTTATCGAAAGCCTATGCTCGTTACTGCGCTCAATTTCAGATAAATGTAAATTGTATATGTCCTGGTTTTATGCTCACTGAAATGACTCAGGGACGAAAAGATGATCCTAATGTGATACCTCTTAAACGGCTTGGGAGTGCTCTTGACGTGGCCAAGGCCGTATATTTCCTGTCGACGGATCTATCGGATTATATAACCGGAGCTACTATTGATGTTAATGGCGGTTACTATCTGCGATGAGCAAATGAAGATACCCCGCCGCAAGCAGCGGGGTATGGGCCCCGGCCTTCCAATCAAAGATTCTAGCGATTAAAAAAAGGTTGAAATTAAACGGTGAAAAGATGGAGAAATAAATGATACTAAATCAATTTAGTTTGTCTGGAAAAACCGCTGTTATAACTGGCTGTTCCCAGGGTATCGGCAACGCTATTGCTGCTGCCATGGCTGAAGCTGGAGCTGATGTGGTTGGCGTAGATATTGTCCCACAGCCTTGTACAAAAAAGAAAGTGGAAGAAACAGGACGGTGTTATCTTGAATTGGAGGCCGATTTAGTTGATTGTACCGCCTTTGATGATGTGGTTGATAAAACGATTGAAAGATTTGGACATTTGGATATTTTGGTTAATAATGCGGGAATTACGCGGCGGAACATGGCTGTCGATTTTAGCGAAGAAGCTTGGGATGCGGTAATAGCGATCAATCAAAAGGCGGTATTCTTTAATGCGCAAAAGGCCGCCAGGCAGTTTATCAAACAAAAAACCCCCGGAAAGATCATCAATATCGCTTCGGTTAACGCCTTCGAGGGAGGTGTAAAAGTAATAGCCTATACTGCCGCAAAGGCCGCCGTTCGAATGATCACCATGGCCATGTCAAATGAGTGGGCAAGTCTTGGCATTAATGTAAATGCCATTGCCCCAGGTTTTACCGTTACACAACTTACCGAACCAATGCGTGGTGAAGAAGATCGGGTAAAAGAAATGATGACCCGCATTCCTATCGGCCGCTGGGCTAAACCTGATGACATGGCAGGAGCAGCAGTTTTTCTAGCATCTCCTGCATCTTCCTATATAAGCGGCGCCACCATAGTTGTTGACGGCGGGTATCTGGGCCGTTAAATCTCCGGAGCGTTTTCCAGGAGGTACGCTTCCGCCTCCCGGTTCCACAGGCCCTGGTGGCGGCCGCAGATCTCCGCGAGTTTTTCGTAGAAGGGATCCGCCTTTCCCTTCTCGGCGAAATCGTCGATGGCGGTAAGCTCCAGTTTTTTATGGGTATAGATAAGTTTCTTGCCTCCGGGAATTTTATCCAGATCGATGGTGGTTTGGGGAACCGCGTTTAAGCCCCCCACATGGGTGATCATAAACACCGGATTGAGTTCGCCCTTAGCCATCATGGACAGGGATTCGTTCATGTCATCGGTGTTGCCCCCGGAGGTTCCCACGATATGATGGGACTCGTAGTGAACGTTGTAGAAGTTAAAGGCGGCGGAAAAAGCGGTGTCCGTCGGGCCCGCGAAAAAGTTAAGGCAGCCGTCGTGCCCCAGGAGGCGGTCCCCCATTTCCACCACGGGCTTCACCGGGGCGAAGACAAACACGTCGTCGTAGAGTTTATCCCCGTTGATCTGTTTCAGGTAAGCCGCGGGGTCGGCCATGTCCTTGGTGTTGATATACCGGAGTTCCACCCCCCGCTTCTTCGCTTCCTCCACCGTTAAAAGCCGGCTCGCCCGGTTAAGCCGGGCGTCGTCGATATCGGTTACCACCAGGAGGGAAGGCCTGCGGGGGTTGTGGATGGCGTAATCAATGGCGCCGAGCCCCATGGGCCCCACCCCGGCGAGGAGGGCCGTGGAACCTCCCTCGACAATGCCCATGTCATGCGTATAGGAACCGCCCTTGGTATGGTACTGGGCGTGAAAGGCGCCCACAATACAGGACACCGGTTCCGCCAGGGAGCCCATGAAAAAATTATCCGCCTTATATTCCAGAAGGCAGTTCATCTCCATCACCTCCTTGGGAATGATGATGAAGGTCGCGTCCCCGCCGATATACTCATAGGAATATCCCGGCGCCCAGAGGGTCCCCACCCCGCGGTCGTCGGGATAGTTAAGGGCCGGCTGGATGGCGAACTTATCCCCGGCCTTGAAAGACCGCGCCCACTTGGGCCCCGCCTTTTCGATGACGCCGCAGAATTCATGGCCGATGATGACGGGATTCTTGGTAAGGTCGTGGCGGACCCGTTTGTGCTTTTCACCCTGAAGGGCCAGCTTGTGACTGGACATACAGATTGAGTCGGACACGATCCTCGCCAGAATCTCGTCGTCCCTTATTTCGGGCAGCTCAAATTCGTCCAGCCGGAGATCGTTTGTCCCGTGGATACGCACCGCTTTTGTTTTCATTTAACACACTACTCCTATAAAAAACAGGCGCGTTTAGCGCCGACGTTGATCGGAAGCGGCTTACTCCGTATGGCGCAGCCACGCCTCCCGGTAGCCCGGAAGTTCGGGGATACCGGTTTTCACCACTTCCTGATAATCAATCTCAAAATCCCTGGCTAGGTCTCCCAGGGATTTTCCCGTCAGGGCCATCTTGGCGGTCATGGCCGCGCCGTAGGCGGTGGCCTCCGCTATGTCGGTGAGGAACATCCGGTTGTCCCTAAGGGCCGCCGACAGGAGGACGTTGTACGCCCTGTCCTTCCGGAAGCCCCCCTCGATATAAACTTCCGCGCCGGGGGCGAGGACGGTCCGCTCCAGCCCCGTCAGGGTCTGCATCACCAGGGAGATCCGCAGCAGGGCGATGCCCCGCTCATACTGTTCAAAGCAGGGGGGCAAGACCCTGCCCGCGGCGATGTCGGCGAAGTGGTAGTCCCTGCCGTCTTCGGCCACCCGGGGTTTGGACCGGGGGAACTGCCCCGTCCCGGCGGTAAGCTCCGGCAGGAGGAAGGCCTTTTTCTCCCCGAGGAGGGCGCGGTAGAGTCCCTCGTCATAGGAGGGGACGTCCTCCCGCTTATGGCGGTCCATCAGAATCTTCGACCAGGCCTCAAATTCCCAGCCCCCCAGGAAGATGGCGGTTTTGACGGGCTTCCTGAAGGCGGAAATATTGAAGAACACCACCTTGCCCAGCTCTTCCGGGGCGAATCCGTATTGTTTTACCGGGTTCATGATGACGCACCAGGTTCCGGTGGAATTGAGGACGAACCCCGTTTCTCCCTTCTTGGCGAAGTGGGGGAGCAGGGACGAGTTGGAATCGTGGATCCCCATGGTGACAATCACGTCTTTCCCCAGCCCCGTCTTTTCGGCGAATTCACCGGTGACGGTCCCCAGCACATCCCAGGAATTTTTTAACTCCCCCGCCATCAGGGACGCCACCCCCAGGCCCTCGGTTACCGTGGAAAGGCGGCCTTCGACTTGATCCCAAAGGTAGCTGTGGCAGCCCATATAGGTTCCCTCCGCCCCGGTCCTGCCGGTAAAACGGAATCCCCAGTACTGGGGATAGGTTAAGATATGAACCGTGTTTTTAAATTCCTCCGGATACCGCTCCTTGGCGAAGAAGATTCCCTTGCCGGTGTTGATCATCGCCTTAAGATAGGGAGTGCCGGTTCTGGCCTGCAGTTCTTCGGGGGCGCCGAAGGCCGCGTAGAACCGGTCGTGAAAGTCGTCCCCGGGCTCGTGGGTATAGTAGACGCAGGGCGCCGAGGGCTTGCCGTCCTTGCCGACGGCGACAAAGGTCGCCCCGTGGGTGGTAACGGCTATGGCCTTGATGGGATAGGCCCGGGCCGCGGCGGCCAGCTCTTCCGTGAACCATGCCTCCATGGCCTCAAGGTCGTGGGTTTCAATACCGCCCGCCATCTTGGGCGGAAAATTCCGGTACCGGGCGGCGGCCTGTTTCAACGCGTCGTCGTAGACCGCTACTTTTTTATTGGTCATGCCGATGTCAATCACGGCGATAGCGTATTCCATCATACCCCCTGTTATGAATATATCCCATATGGCCGGGGTTTTAAAGACACCTTTGAAGCTTTGCGCTAACGCTTTGAAAGCACCGATTCTTCGTACTGATCCACCGGTTTCAGCCAGTCGATTCCCACGGGAACCCCCGCGTCAAGGCATAATTTATCCCAAACCGCGGAAAAGGGCAGGGTTTTCAGCTCTTCCATCAGGGCTAAGCGTTCGTGGTTTTTACCGGCCTTTTCCGCCTCAATCAGCAGCTTTGCGGGTTCCAGCAGCGCCTCCAGCAGGGCCTTTCGCAGGCTCCGGGTTCCGATTACCCAGGCGGCGATACGGTTGATCGAGGCGTCAAAATAATCCAGCGCGATATTGACCTTGTCCAGCACGCCGGCGCGTACAATCTCGCGGCACACCTCGCGGGTATCGTCGGAGTAGGTGGTGACATGATCGCTGTCCCAGCGGACCCCCCTGGTAAAATGGACCAGCAGGCCGGGTACGAAAAACGCCATCGCGGAGATTTTGTCGGCGATGTTTTCGGTGGGGTGGAAATGCCCCGTATCAAGGCAGAGGCAGATCTGCTTCTGCACCGCGTACCCCAGGTAGAAATCATGGGAGCCGACCACATACGACTCGCTTCCGATGCCGAAGAGCTTGGACTCCACCGCGTCGGTGATGGTCTGCGCCGGGAGGGATACATCCAGCGCCTCGTCCAGCGCGTCCTTGAGCCGGCGC
>JAISQR010000516.1 GCA_031274035.1 Treponema sp.
TGCATATTCATGCAAAAAATCCCGATCAATGGGCATGCTTTCGGAGTTTGTAAGGTATAAATATTCATGTTTATGAATATTTATACCATTTTATGCGCGAAGCGCAACAAACTCCTAGACGGTTTCCTTTTTACATAATATAATTCAATATAAGGAATAGTATATGCCTAAAATTGAAGTTAACGAGGAAGTATTCTATAGTTTGGCGGGCCGCCGCTGGGACACCAGGGAGCAATTTGAGGATGCCCTTACCTGCGCTAAGGCGGAATTGGACGAGGATGCGGATACAAACCTGCCCCCTTCCGAACGGACTCTCAAGATCGAACTTAACGATACAAACCGCCCCGATCTCTGGGGCATGGCCGGCTGCGCGCGGCAGCTTCGTATATACAACGGCGGGGGAAGGCCGGAGTACCCCTTCTTTTCCCGTAAGGGCAATGTTAAAAAGGCCGCCCGCAAGGTACTGGTAGAGGCGCCGGTTAAACAGGTACGGCCGTTTCTGGCGGGCTTTATTGCGGCGGGCAAGGCCATTAGCGACGCTTCGCTGCGCGACATGATCCAAACCCAGGAAAAACTAGCGTGGAATTTCGGACGCAAGCGGCGGGCCATATCTATGGGGCTTTACCGTATTTCCATTATCAGATGGCCCATTATCTACAAGGCTGTAGACCCCGATTCAGTTTCCTTTGTCCCCCTCCAGTGGGACGTTCCGCTTACCCTGCGGGAGATACTGAAACAGCACCCCAAGGGCAGGGAATACGCCTTTATTCAGGAACATGAACCCCTGCACCCGCTCTTAACCGATTCCGTCGGGGCCGTCCTCTCCTATCCCCCAATTATCAATTCCGCCGATCTCGGCGCGGTCCAGGTAGGGGATACTGACCTCTTTGTGGAACTTACCGGAACGGATCTGGCCTCGGTAATACTGGCGGCCTCGATCATGGCTTGCGACCTTGCGGACCAGGGCTTTACTATCGAACCTGTGGAAGTAGAATATGAGTATGACACGCCCTTTGGTCAAAAGATCACCACCCCCTATTATTTTCAGGAACCGGTTTTCTGTTCGCTCGCGCGGGTAGAGAGATTCCTGGGGGAAAAGCTTAGCGCGGATGATTGTACGGCGGCGCTGGAGCGTATGGGAGTAGACGCACAAAAGGCATTATCCCGTGAACAGGGCGGAAGCGCCGGGAAGCCGGAGGAGGAAGGCGTGATAGCATATCCCCCTCCATACCGGAACGATTTCCTCCATGCGGCCGATGTGATGGAAGATATTATGATCGGCAGATCGCTTGCCGGCTTTAAGCCGGAGCGCCCCCGCGATTTTACTATAGGGCGGCTCGGCCCCATCACCATGTTCAGCCGGAAGGTAAAAGAGATACTGGCCGGGCTGGGCTATCAGGAGATGATCTACAACTACCTGGGGTCCCGCGGGGATTTTGTGGATAATATGCGCGGAAACGGCGGAAAAATTATCCGCATCTCCAATCCTATGACCGAAAACTACGAGTATGTGCGCGACAGCATACTCGCTTCCCTGTTGATGAGCGAATCCGTTTCCAGCCATGCCGCGTATCCTCACCGTATTTTTGAAATAGGCAAAGTTGTATATAAAGATGAGGCTGAAAACTACGGCGTCAGCACGCGGCAGTATGCGGGTATACTTATTGCGGATAAAGACGCCGGTTTCAATACCGCCGCCGGTCATTTGCAGACACTTTTCTACTATATTTCCCGTGAATACAGCGTGGAGGAAAGTAAAGACCCCCGTTTTCTTCAAGGCCGTGCGGCCTCGATACTCTATTGCGGGAAAGCAATCGGTGTATTCGGAGAAATTCACCCCGAAGTCCTTGAAAATTGGGGTATTACCTGCCCCTGTAGTGCCGCCGAGATAGATATAGAAGCGTTAATTAATGTAAGATAAGTGCTTGAGACGGTGTTTTTTATGAGTATTACAATTTTTATGGATAGGATATGAAAAGTTTACGGACGACATTCTTTGTTTTATTCGCGGGTATCTGTATTTTTATTTCTTTTGGTATGGGAATGTTGATGTATATACAGTATACAAGCTATATCAAACAGACTTATATGGGTACTCTTGAAAAAGTTGTCAAGGTAATAGGACATACCTATCCTGTAATCAACGATAGAGAGGCTCTTATGCGGATCACCGGAGAGCACTCTGATGAATACGATGCGCTTCTGGCAAATCTACAGCAGATGGCGGAAGATTTTAATATCGCCTATATCTATTTTATTGAAAAGGACGGCAATGAATTCCGTTTTGTTTTTGATATAGACGATATTGGTTTAAGTGATGAAGAATATCAGGAAGTTTATCTTGAAAGTTATGAAGATGTTCCTCCTGAACTTATAGAGGCATTTGATTCCGGGGCGCTGACCATGACCCGAAACGCCTATACCGATGAATACGGCACCTTTGTTTCGGCCTTTCTCCCCGTCTTTAACGAAGCGGGCCGTATGACCGGCATCCTAAGTGCGGATTACGATATTTCCTACGTGCAGGCGCTGGAAAGGCGGGCAATTATCAGCTTTATTATTGCAATGGCAATATCAGTGAGTATTGCCGGTATCATGTCGCTCCGTATTGCTGTTTCTCTGATTATGCCCATTAAAGAAGTTACCATAGCGGCGGACGCTCTGGCCGCGATGCGGTTTGATATCAAGACATCGGCGATGAGGAAAGACGAGATCGGAGAATTGCAGAAAGCGCTGTATACCATACGGGACAAGTTACGGCAGACGATGGGGGAACTGAACAACGAGCAACTGGGGAAGCAACTCAACATCAGCCGGAATTTGAACGCCATTATCAAGCAGTCGAATGATGAATTGGCGGTGATAACAGGTAATGTAGATTTAGTGCAGGGGAAGACGGATCATGAGGTACGGTCGGTGCTGGAGACATCGGCGTCGGTGGAAGAGATCATCAAAAATATCAACACGCTGGACAATGCGGTAGAGACGCAATCGGTAAATATAGCAAATTCGTCATTAGCGATAGAGAAGATGGTAGATGACATTGGGGCGATACGGTCTGTGGTACACCGGGCGAACGAGACGACCGAAAGTTTAGGAAGTTCGTCGGAGGCCGGGCGGCAGATGATGGAACGGCTGACGGGGGAACTGGCGCGGTTGACGGAACAGTCGAAGATACTGGAAGAGGCGAATGGGACGATATCGAATATAGCGGGGCAGACGAACATACTGGCGATGAACGCGGCGATAGAAGCGGCGCACGCGGGGGAAGCGGGGAAGGGATTTGCGGTGGTAGCCGGCGAGGTGAGGAAGCTGGCGGAATCGTCGAATAAGGAATCGGCGGCAATATCGAAAGAGATAAAGAAGATGGAAGAAGCGATAGTACAGATGCGGCGGGTGTCGGTCGAGACGGTAGAGATGATGAACGGGATGTTTATGAAGATAGGGGATATGGGGAAGTCGTTTAATACGATAAATAACGCGATAGAGGCAGAGGCGGCGAATGGGGGGCGGATACTGGAAGCGTTGATGACGATGCGGGAGATGATAGAAGAGGTGAGGAACGGGTCGGAGAAGATACAACGGGGGAGTGTAGTGATACATGAGACGTTTGAGGAGTTGAAGAAGACATCGCAGGAAGTGCATGAAAGTGTGGTGAATGTGCAGGCGGTGAGCAAACATATAGCGGGGTCTCTTGCGATGGCCAATAAGATAGCGATGGGCAAGGTGATAATAAAGCCCCAGAATACAACTATAACACAGACGAAAAGATTCTAGGAGTAAGTTATTATGTTTTTTAATAAGAAAGAAAAAAAAATTGATGATCAGTTTTCCAGTTATCAGGACCGCGAAAAATCCCGCTATAACACGCAGGCGGGTTTTATGGTTGAAGGTTTTGAAGGTGAAGGGCTTTTAAAAAATGTATCTATTCCGGGCCTCTGCCTTGAGAGTGTTACCTATGTGTCAGTTACACCCAAGGAACAGTATAAGATTAAAATTATCCCGGAGCCTATATCACACATTGAGTCTTTTGAGCTAAGGGCAGAGGTAAATTGGGTTAGAAGTACCGAACTTTCTTTTGAAGCGGGATTTTCTATAATCAATCCTTCCCAGGATAAAACATCCCCTATAAGGCGTTATGTAGAATTCCTCAAAATACACAACCGTTAAGGCCGGCATCTTTTAATGAAAGCTGAGAATATTTTTCAACAAACAATTTTACGTGTAAGCCGTCCAATTCTCTCTGGAGGCTTGCCGCAAGTCTCTCTGCCCCTGCTTACCGGTAAGCGGGGCCTCTCTCTTATCTTTCGTTCGGCGGCTTTATGTATTATCCTCTATCAGTTCCGGCTTCTGGCAAACGATCTGGCCGATACTCCGGTCTTTATGGTAAACTTGCTTGCGGCCTTTGTTATCCCGCTCTTTATTGTAAAGATAAGCCTGCATCCCTTTTCAGCGGTCCTTGTTATAGCCCTGATTCCCTGGTGTGTACGCCTTTTTATCGCCTTTCCCCGTTATTTTATTTCTGGTATTGCCCTGGAGTTGGATTCACTGCTCCTCAATATAGACAGGAACAATTTTGTCTCCCTGCTCCCCTATTATTGGGCGTCCGTCTCTACCTTTTTTTCTCTGCGTTCACGAAAATTTTTGCGCGCCGATATTATTGCGTCTGATATGCTGCTGCTTACGCTTTTTAGTATCACTTCTACAGCAAATATGGAGGCATACCGGTGGCCTATTCTGATGATAGGCATATTTACCGCGGTACTCTTCCTCCAGCTTATATCGGTAATCCTCTCTATACCCCCGGAATTACGGCTGCGTAAGACCGAATGCGCGACGGCCGCCGTAAGCGTCCTGCTGCTGGTTATTCTAGGAGGCGTACTCTTCATACGTCCTTCCCAGGAAAGGGCTGTAGATCGGGGCGGCGGTCTTCTTGAACCCAAACTTTTTCAGTTCGATTTTTCTCAGGTTCTCAAGCTGGAAAGCGAAATTAGCATGAACGACGACCTTGTGCTTATTGTAAAAAAAGATAGCGACGATGAACATATCCTGCTCCGCCGTTATGTGCTTTCAGGCTACAATAAAAAGCAGGGGTTCTTCCGCGTCGAAACCTGGGACGAGGCCGCCCATCCGGGAAAGTTGCCGGAGCGGAAAACATCGCTGGATGCCAAGCCTATCAGTTCGGGCCGTATCACTAACCAGGAATACTACATTGTTAATTTTGACGGCTCGGCCTTTATAGGCATGAACGCGCCTCTTTCCGTTACGCCCTTTGAAACCTGGGATGCATCCTCTTTCCGTTCAGCCTATGCGGTTGAAAGCCTCACAAGCGAAGCTATCCCCATAGACCTTATCCGTATAGTACAGGAAGAGCCGGGGCCGGAAAGTTTGGGCCTTAGTCCCGAAGAATACGCCCTGTATACCGAATATAACTACGACAAGGAGATAGAGGCCCTTGCAAGGGAGATAACCGAAGGCATGGATAACTACTGGGAAAAGGTACAGGCGATCTACGAATATTTAAAATTTGGTGATTATTATTACAGCTTAAAACCGGGCATTGCGGCGGACGGGGATCAGCTTAAATTTTTTCTGTTTGAATCTAAAAAGGGCTACTGTTCTTACTATGCCTTTGCTTTTACCCTGCTCGTCCGCTCCCTGGGCATACCTGCCAGGGTAGCCGCCGGGTTCTTTCTTGACCCCGCAACCAATACATTCGACTATTATCCGGTGCGCGGCGATATGGCCCACGCATGGGTAGAGGTTTACTATCCTGAATACGGCTGGATTGAGTACGATCCTACCACGCAGCAATTTGCGGACGGCGAGGAATTCCGCTTTTCTTCCGGGGTACCTCAGGAACTCTTTGAACGTCTTATGAAGGAAATACTCGAAAATCATTCACGGCTTAAAGAAAAGGAAGGTTCAGAGGAAGAAGGCAACCCCAATATACTGCAAAGTTTACAGAGGGGCGCTATTCTTCTTATCCGGCGGATATGGCTTCCGTTTATCATCATCGTTATATGTCTGCTATTTGCGCTGTTCCGTACAGGATACCTTATTCTGGCCGGAATAAGTTCCGATCCGCGGAAGAAGAGCCGCTGCCTTTGGCGCCATACACTGCGGCGTTTTAATCTGGCCGGTTATAAACGGGACGCGCTCCTTTCCGAAGCGGAATGGGCAAAGAAAATGGACGCCGAGTGTCATATAAAAACTTATCAGCTTTACAAACTCTATGCCGCCGCCCGTTTTGCCCCCGAATACCGGACGCGGGACTGGGCTGTCATGCAGGAAGAGTACCATGCTTTCTCCAAGGTTTATAAGGAGAAAATACCGGCATGGAGGCGTTTTCTTGCCTGGGCGCTGCCGCCCTTGGCCGTTACCATGGGGCCTTCAAAACCAGGGGCCTTGGACGGCGGGCCCCGCAAACCGGACAATCTTATCCGCGGGATAGTCCTGCTGTTCATTACCGGCATGATCCTCTCCCTTGCGGGGGAAACAGCGGGGGCCCAAACGCAGACGCCCGATGCCGATACCCTCTACTATGCGGCGGAGGAAGCTCAGAATGCGGAATTCTGGGAAAGGGCTATAGAGCTTTATACCCAAGGGGGAAAACTCTTCCCTTACGACGCCAGGTTTCCCTGGGCGTTGGGACGGCTCTATTTTTACCGCGAGTTATACCACCTTGCCTGGGACGAGTACCGCAAGACAGAGGTACTTGTCCCGGATAATACCGGCCTGCTCTATGAGCTTTCCCAGACAGCCGGCCACCTAAACGAAAATCATGTCTCGGCTGCCTACCTGGAAAAAATCCTTGCTATCGATCCTGATAACCGCGACGCAATCGGCAATCTGGGCTGGATGTACTACAAGATACACCGCTTAAATGACGGTGAACGGCTGCTTTTATCGGCAATAGAGCGATTCGGCGTTGATTCGGATTTTTCCATGACCCTGGGAACCGTTTATGCGGATATGTTTGATTATAACGAAGGGAAGAAATGGTATCTGTCCGCCATTAATGATGCGGAATTGGTAAACGACAAGACCTTTGCGGCCGTAGCCCACTACAATCTTTCTATATTGGAATCGCGCTTTTATCAGTACGATTTGGCTCTTAAAGAAACAAGGGCTTCACTCTCGTCTTTAAACCGCGCGTCCGGGCGTCTTGCCCTGGGCGAACTCTATGTCCGCCAACTTGAGATTGCCGCGGGTATTGCGGAATACCAGCAGGCTTACGAGATGGATACATCCCCTCTTTCCAAGGTGAACCTTGCGCAGACCTATCAGACGGCAGGCCGCCTTGAGGAAGCCAGACTCTATGCGGAAGAATGTCTGCGCGCCGGAGATCTTTCATGGATGCTTAACTATGGCATTGATCCGGTACGGTACAGGCGGGATATTCACTCAATCCTCTATCAGACCTACGAGGGCCTGGAAAAAACAGAAGCACTGACCCCCTATGTAACATTCGAGGAAAAAGTACGGAGCCTTGGCCGGCGGATTCGCTGCCGGTTTAAGGCTTCGGTCCATCGGCAGCTCTACCGGAAGTACAGTCTTGAGTCGGCGGACGCCTATGCCGCGGAAAACAACATGGACGGCCAGCATCTGGATGCGCTGATCCAGTACTACAATGCCTTTGAAGCCTACCCTCGCCGGGCGTTGAGTTATCTGAATAAAGCCCGCGCCATTGAAGTTCCCCTTATACCGCAGTCTGAGGCTTCCTACGATCTTGAGGAAGGGAAATTAACGCAGGATGCGGACCTTTTGCGGCAAGCCGTTTACCAGTTTGAGCCCGTCTGGGAACGGGATGTTATCGCGGAAGCCTATACCGAGTTGGCCCAGGATGCAATGCGCCGGGGCCGGAAGGCTGAATTCTACGCTATTGCAGAACGGCTCTTTGCCCTTAACCGGGGCGCTCTCCGTCAGGCCGGTATCAGGCTGCCCATAAAACTAGAGATAGGCTTTTCTGAAGCGGCAGGCGGCGGCGGAAGTAGAGGCCGAACAGAAAGGCGGATACGGAAAGCCGTTGCCCAGGCCGGTTTTGAGCCGGTAAGCGGGAATAGTTCACTATTTGGAGCCTTGTTTGGCGGGACTGTCTGGGAACCCCGCTTTAGGCTTACTATCAGCCTTAGCGGACAGGAGGCGCGCTGCGAACTTTATGACGGCAACCGCGGAATCGACCTGGTTAGACGGAACATACCCTTGACATCACTATCGCGAACGGACCTGAGTGCGTTCGTGCGGAACTTAAGCAATGAAGTGTTGATCAATACAAGGTGATAAAGATAGATAGTATAGATACTAACAGTACGGCAGAGGCCCTTTTAGCCGCGGGGCCGCTATGTTTACTTTTTTTGATCCCTGAATACCTTAGCCCCGCAAACTGCTAGCAGCCGCGGACACTTCGTGTCCGATTGCACTTGTGGATTTTTTGCTCAGTGTGCCTTTGGCACACCTTCATGCAAAAAATCCCGATCAATGGGCATGCTGTACTCTTCGAGTAT
>JAISQR010000540.1 GCA_031274035.1 Treponema sp.
ATGACCGGAGCGGATTCATACCCGCCCGGTTGGGGACTGACGGCAGGTTTTGCAACGGTTCCGGTTTCAGCATTCAAAAGGTCATCACACCCCGCCAGTACCAGGCCGAATGTCAGCAGGCCCGCCAGTACCATAACAATTGTTCTTTTCATATATCTTCCTCCAAACCAATGTCCAGCCTCCGACCGGACGAAGTTATACCGCCCGAAAGGGCAGGATTCATTCCTTAATGGTAAACATTCCTTTAAGGAAGTTTATATTATGATAATATCTATTCGGAAGTTTATCAAGAGACGCACTTTTACTACCCTTAAAATAGAGGGTTATGACAAGTCTTCGGGCATTATTGGCACATACTATCAAGGAGCAGCGGCGAATTTTGGGTATTACTCAGGCGCAATTGGCTGAAAGGGTCGGTACATCCACCCACTACATAGGGCAGATTGAGCTTGGTAACAAGTTTCCCAGCCCCGAAATGCTGGAACGGATAGCGGCGGCCCTTGAAATAGACAGCCCCCAGCTTTTTTCAATGGCCTCGTTCCCGACCGAAGTCATCAGGCAGTTTCAGGAAGGGCTTGCGGTTGATGCGGAAAAGGCTGTTGTCAGCGCTATTAGTTCACGGCTGGCGGATCTTCAGAAATTGGTCTAACCGGAAAAGTCCCGCCGGAACTCTCCCTTTTTTCATTCGCAATACCGATATATACCGGACATGTCTTTTTGATACCGCAGGGCGGCTTCCCCAAGGCGGGTATAGCAATTCCAGGCCCCTTTATGGTACGGCTTTATGGAGTGGAAACGCCAAATTTTGAACTATGTGATTAAAAGGGGGGCGAAAATGGCAGACCGGATACCCCGCGGGAACAGGATTTGGTCGATCTTGCCGAAAAATGGACGGCTGTCCTGAGTACTGCCGGCAAAACGTCGTATACAGCCGGAACGCTATGTGCAATACGCCCCATGGTATATAAAAATATGTTGACATAATATAAAAAATACAATAAAATAATATTATAGGGGGTTAATTGAAATGGTTAAAACGAATGAAGAATCAATTAGAGAAGCAAATCGCATTCGGCAGCAACGTTTTCTTGAAAAACATAAAGATGAAGTTAATAAAAAAAGAAGAGAAAAGTATGCTGAACGTAAAGAAAAAAACAAATGTCCGCGTTGCGGAAAAAAAGTAAGAGCAAAAAATCATATATTGTGTAAAAATTGTTTAAGTAAAGCAAAGGAATATAATAAAAATAACAATTATTAAAAAAATCGTATTATAAAAAGGGCGGTAACTACTCAGGACTACCGCGGGGATAGCGGCGGCGCCCCTTGGTGAGGGACCCTGCCCAAGCACTTGAGAACATGTATAAATATCGCGTATACAGCCGGAACGTTATACGAAGCGCCCGCTTACACCAACTTTATGTTATTTATTCAAGCAGCGTTCCCAAAAACTGAATTTTTGGGAACGCCTCAAATTAAAATTCTTTCCAGACCTTCATGGCGGAGTCGTATACGGCCTTGGCCGCATCTTCAAAGCTCATCTTGGCCAGTACCGGGTAGAAGGGTTCCACTACCGCGGGGCCCGTATAACCAAGGGATTTTAAGCCGTCAAAGAATTCGGCAAAGCGCAGGACGCCGTAAGCGCCGGGAAGGCCCCGTACATTATCAATCTGTTCGTTCATGGGAACGCCGGCGGGTGCGTCGTTGAGGTGTACCAGGATGATATTCTTTTCCGAACCCAGCTTGGTAAAATCTTCAGGTTTCTGGCCTGCCGTATCCCAGTGGAATATATCCATTACAACACCGGTATGCCCTGTCTTGATGGCGGATGAAAGCTCCAGAGCGCCGTCCAGGTTGTGGATAAACTCGTACTTCATGTCCTTGCGTTTGGTATAGGGGCCTACAAATTCAAGTCCCAGCGAAATGCCGTTTGCGCTGAGAATAGCGGCAACTTCGGAGAGCCTTCTCTGGTGCAGATCGAAATTCTCCCTGTATTCAAGCGTATCGGAGCCGGGCATAAGCCAGGTCATACAGCGGCTTAGACCTATATTGCCGGCAAATTCGGCGTAACGCGGCAGTTTGGCAAGGTCCGCACCAAAAGCAGCCTCATCGGCACGGAAATTGACCGGCAACCCGAAACCTGCGGGAAGCAGCTTGAATTCCTCAAGCAACTCCCTGGTCTCCGATACGGATAATTCGGCATCCCGGTCTATTTTGAACCAGAATCCCTTATAACCTATTTTAGAAATAATCTTTGCGCTTTCCTTGAATGACAGGGAAAAGCCGATGACATCCGTTGCAAATGCTAAATACATAGTAATTACCTATCCTTAAAAAATTTTTATCAGTAAAGCCTTCCAAAAACCGAAGTTTTGGGGGACAAACTCCTAGAACCGTTTTCCCTTTGAACCGGGTTTTGAGAATGATTCCAGTATCTTTGATCTATGTAATTGTTGTCAATTCTATTTCAATTCCATTGACAAAGTATAAATGGGTTATCTATACTAGAATAGTTATCTGTAAATAAAATGCGGGGTTCTTGATGGCTAATCAACTGCAATTAGCAATTGTAAATTTTATAAAGGATTCATATATCGTAGTTGAGGGGAAGCAGAACGCTGACCGTTTCTTTATCATTCAACAGGGTAAAGTAAGAATATCCAAAGAAGTTGAAGTGGTGGAAGAAGAAAAGGGAAATATCGTGGGGCCGGGGGATTTTTTTGGAGTAGTGTCAACGATGTCTTCCCATAGTCATATAGAAACAGCGCAGGCTTTGACCGATGTAAAGCTCATTTCCGTCCAAAAAGATCAGTATAGCCAACTGATTGAAAAGAATGCCCCGGTGGCCAAAAAATTGATCTTTGAATTTTCCAAGCGGCTCCGGTATCTGGACGAGGCGCTTTCCCGCCTTACCCTTAAAAGTACGGCGGAAAATGATCTTTCCCAGCTTTTTAAGGTTGCCGAATATTACGCCAGACAAAGCCAGTATAACCAAGCCTATTATGCGTACTATCAGTACCTCAAGTACTGCCCCCACAGTGAGCATGTCAATACGGCAAGGGAAAGAATGATAAAAATAGCTCCCTATGCCCGGGCGGTTAAGATGGATTATAAAACCGAAGAATTAAACCGGTCCTATGCCCAAAATTGTATGCTTTTTTCGGAGGGGGAGCCGGGGGATGAGCTTTTTATTATTCAGAAAGGTTCTGTTAAGATTACAAAAATAGTCAATAATAATGAAGTGCTTCTTGCGGTTCTTAAAGCCGGTGATATTTTGGGGGAAATGGCGTTACTGGAATCAAAACCCCGATCCGCAAATGCGGTAGCTTACGAGGATTGTTCGGTGCTGGCGGTAAACCGGGTGAACTTTGACCGGATGATAAACACCCAGCCCCAGATGATTGCACGGCTTACCACCCTGCTTGCCGAGCGTATATGGTTCATTTACAAGCAACTAGCCAATACCCTAATTGCCGATCCCCAGGGACGCATCTGGGACGCGCTCCTTATGCAGCTTGAAAAAAACCGCGTAAATATCTCTTCCGCGTCTTATACATTCGATTTTGGTCCTAAAGAGCTTATCAATATGGTAGGACTGCCCCAGGAAGACGGCAAATTCATCCTGAATAAGGTGAGAGAAAACAAGAAGATACAGATTGTAAAAGATAAGATACATATAATGGATTGTACCGAAATTATCAAGCAGGTTGAATTTTACAAGAAGATGCAAAGAATTGAAAAACAGCGGCGCGAATCGTCTCAATGGTAGGTTGCGGGAACCGTAACGGCAGGAAGGGCCCGCGCATGGCATAAGAAGATGAGAGGGAAGATTCTTTAAAGCCGCTCTCCGAATAGAGAGCGGCCTCATTCCATAATATAAGTTTTGATGGGGAGGAAGCCGTTAAAACCCACCGAAGCATAGCTGGCCGTATATGCCCCTGCCGATAGAAAATATATACGATCCCCAATTTTAAGATCGACCGGCAGGCGGTACTTGTAATTTTCGTAGAGTATATCCATGCTGTCGCAGGTAGGACCGGCAAGTATGACTTCCGCTTCCTTGGCGCCGGGCGTATCCTTGCTGGTAATTATGGGGTATTTGATGGATTCACCGAGGGTTTCGATAAGGCCGTTAAATTTACCCGTATCAAGGTAAACCCACCGGTTAAGGGCCGTGTTATTCTTGCGGGAGATAAGGACCACCTCGGAAACGAGGATGCCGCTGTTGCCTACAAGGGAGCGTCCAGGTTCAAACACGATATGCGGCAGGTCGTCCCCAAAATCGTCTGAAAGATAGCGGTAAATTTCCGTAGCGTACTCGCTGAGATCATTCGTGGGCTGCGTGTAGGAAGCGGGGAAACCGCCCCCCATATTGATCATGGTCAGCTTGATGTTCTCGTCTTCCTCCAGAGAGGAAAAAAGGTATTTAGTTTTGGCAATCGCGTCGTCCCACTGGCCTATATCCCGTTGCTGGCTTCCTACATGGAAGGATATACCATAGGGGCTCAGGCCGAGATCCCGGGCCATCATGAGGAGGTCGTAGGCCATGTCAGGATGGCAGCCGAATTTACGGGAGAGAGGCCAGTCAGCGGTGATAGAGTTTTCTACCAGGATACGGACGTAGATACGGGAACCGGGCGCGGCGGCGGCTATATTTTTAAGGTCGTCCTTGCTGTCGGTCGCGAACATCCGCACTCCCTTCTCGTAAAAATAGGCAATATCCTTGTATTTCTTTATAGTATTGCCGAAGGAAATGCGATCCCCGTTTATGCCCAGAGAGAGTACCATATCAAGTTCAGGCCGGGAGGCAATATCAAAATTAGCTCCAAGTTCGGCAAGCAGCGAGACTACCGCCTTTTCAGGATTTGCCTTTACCGCATAGTAAAACTGGGCATAGGGAAACAGATCCCTAAGCCGTATATAGTTCCTCTTAACTGTGTGAAGATTCACTACAATACAGGGAGTTTCCAGATTCTGGGAAAAATCGAGGAATCTATTCCATTCGGGATCGGTTAGGTAGTCGTATCTATTGATCATTACATGCCCCTTTATATGGATGTTCTGCCGCCGGTTTGGGTATAGGCATCTCTCAATACTCCGGCTGGATTTTCAGAGACGCCTCGGAGGAAACCGCTCAATCCTTATGCGGTTTTCAAAGAAGCCGCAGACCTACGGTCTGCTTCCATAACGCGGACGCATTATGGACGGGCTCTAAATGAATACAAGCTAGCATATTCACGGGATGTATGCTAGTGATGCCTGGCAGATTCCGATATTAATTAAGAGGGTTAAAGATGATGAAAAGCCGTATATATATATTCATAGTAATTATGGCTGCCTTACCGCTCTGGTCTCAGAATCAGAGCCGGCAGGAAAGCGAAGACGCGGATAGAGCCGCTGCTGAGGCGCCCGCCCTGCCCAGGACCTTTCAGAATATTTCCCTGGGCATGAGCCTTGACGCACTGAAAAAAGCCCTTGCGGGGAACGGTCTCTTTTATTTCCGCGGCGATATGGACGTTTCCTTTCTGCCCGGCAGGGAAGAGAGCCTTGTGGAAACTACCGGTTTTTCCTTTATCAAACGGGCTTTTTTCCAGTTGAGGGATGGGAATGTTTTTATCATGGCCTTTAGCCTCGACCCCGCCCTGATCGATCACTATTCGGTCTTTACCGCGTTCATCAAAAAATACGGTGAACCGGCTTCACTTGATCCCGCGCAGGCGGTGTGGGAATCCGGTGAAACAAGGGTAGCCATAGAGAGGCCCTTGACGGTTAAGTATATTGATAAACAGACCTTCGGAGAGCTTATAGAAGAATCCGGTGTGAGGAAATCCGGCGGGGTCCGTTTACGGGAGGACTTCCTCAATGAATTTTAGGACGCAATGCTGTTTTGTCATTCCGGTTCTGGCTGTCTTTGTTTTGGGGGCATCCCTTAGCTGTACCGCGGAAGAACGTAAATCAGATACCGGAAAATTACCGCGGGGGAGTGAAATTTTTGAAAAAAAAGAACTTACGATAATGAAGGCCGGGGGGGATTCCCTTAAAATACGGGCGGAAATAGCCAAAACCAAGGAGCAGCAGGAACAGGGGTTGATGTACCGGGAAAGCCTGGCCGACGGGGAAGGCATGCTCTTTGTATATACAAAGGATCAGATCATGCGTTTCTGGATGAAGAATACCCTGATTGACCTTTCTATCGCGTTTATTGCCAGCGGCGGCAATATCCTTGAAATACGGGACCTACAGAAGGGTGATCTGAGCACCGTTACTTCCACCCGTTCAGCCCGCTATGCTCTGGAGGTTCCGCGGGGCTGGTTTACGCGGGAAAGTATCAGGCCGGGGGACAGGCTTGTTATAGGGGAGTGGTGAGTATATATATACCTGTGATTTCTTCTGCCGTTTGCTTTAAGAAAATTGTGCATAACGCGGAGGAGGTTTTGCGCGGGAATGGGCTAGCAGTTTGTTACGCTTCGCGCATAAAACCTTAAAAAACCGCCGATTAGGCGGTTTTTACCTTACAAAACTGCGTAAGGATGCCGGATAATCGTGGTTTTTATGGCTTTTTTGCTAAAAAAGACCATAAAAACCTACAAGTGCCACAGGCTCCTAGGAGCCTGTGGCACTTTGGTGAATTTTTGCATATTCATGCAAAAATTCCGATTAATGGGGCTCCTTTGGGAGTTTGCAAGGTATAAATTTGCAATAAATTGCAAATTTATACGATTTTAGGGCAAAGCCCCACAAACTCCTAGGGCCTAGCAGTTTGTTGCGCTTCGCGCATAAAACCTCAAGTGCAACAGGCTCCTAGAAATTCCTCCAGCGCCCCCCGTATGCCCTTCCGGTAAATCGACTCAAGGTAAATGCTGAATGTTTCCGCCAGAGGTCCCGCTTCCCCTTCCGGCAGTTTCGGCATATTGGCGGCCTCAAGGAAACGCTCCGGGTTTTTCCGGGCGGTTCCGGCGGCTTCCCGGAGCGCGCCGCCGTTGGGATCTTCCAGCGGGAT
>JAISQR010000556.1 GCA_031274035.1 Treponema sp.
GCAAAGCAGGGGGACGGGGAACTCCTCGGCTGCGCGGTGGAATCGGACGGGGTAGTGCGCCTATCGGTTAATCTAATCAAGAAAGACGCCTCCCGCTATTATGAATGGCCCCAGGTAAACGGGAACGGTCGTACCGGTTCGATATGCACCATGCCTAACAATATTGAGGCGGCCATCAGGGGGGCCGTGTACGATGTGATTAAACGGCTGGAAAGGTCCCTAAAGATTTCCTTTATGGAAGCCTATATGATTGTAGGACTCTGCATAAAAATCCAGATATGTCAGATGATAACCGGAGCATGTACGGCCTATGCTTATATTGAAGACGGGCTTATCGGCGCCGCCTTTTGAATATTTATACGATTTTTGGGCAAAGCCCCACAAACTTTTAGCGTTCCTCCATACTTAAAGACTTGATACTGAGAACCGCAGGTATGCCCCGCAGATTCTTGAGTGCCTGTTTAAGTTCCTTGCCATTATCAAGCTGAATGGTAAAATAGCCGGTAAGCTGGTTGGCGGATGTTTCTTCAAGACGGCCTTCAAGGAGATGCCCCTGCTGTTTGTGTATTGCGCCTTCAATTTCGGAAAAAAGATTAACTGCCGAACGCGCCGTGATCTGAAAACGTTTGACCAGAACCGAATCGGCATTTTCCCACTGGGTTTCTATTCTACGCTCAGGAAAATCGGGGATGCTTAAAAGATTCCTGCAATTTTTCTTATGTACTATGATACCTCGGCCCCGCGAGATATAACCGATAATAGCATCACCGGTTACAGGCCGGCAGCACTTTGCAAAATGGATCATCATGTCCTTCTCGTCTTCAACCCTGACATGAAGAATGTCCGTATCCTGCACGGCGCTCTGTATGACAAGCTGCGGCGTCTGCTCCTTTTCCTGTTGGGGAGTTTCCGCCGCCTCGCGGACCCTCTTCCTGGCTACGATGTTTTTACCAATGATGAGGTTTGCGTCATTCTGCTGAAGCCAACTGCGTATCTTGTTGCGGGCTTTTGCGGTCTTGACAAGACGCAGCCAGTTGATATGGGGATGGGCGTTTGGGGCTGTAAGGATCTCCACTACCTGGGTATTCTGCAATTCCGAACTTAGGGGGATGATTACTCCGTCAGCCTTGGCGCCCGCGCAGTGATCGCCGATAGCTGAATGTATTGCGTATGCAAAATCTATGGGTGTTGCGCCCATAGGCAGTTCTATAACCTTACCCTGGGGGGTAAACACATAAATTGAATCTTTAAGAAGTTCCTTTTTGATCTCATCAAGGAAAGAGTCCGCGGATATCTCTTCGCCGGATTCGCTTTCCCGCTGCTTCCAGTCCTTGAGTTTGTTTACAATAGAAATGTCAACAGGCCGGACTATCTCTTTGGATGTACCCTTCTTGTAAAGCCAATGGCTGGCAATGCCGTTTTCGGCAATATGGTGCATTTCCTTGGTGCGTATCTGGATTTCCAGCAGGTAACCCTGCGCGCCCTCCGCCCGGCTCTGGGCTGCGTCCGAAAACGCCATAACGGTGGTATGAAGGCTCTGGTAGCCGTTGGGTTTGGCTATAGCGATATAATCCTTAAAACGCCCGTCAAGAGGCTTCCATAGCCGGTGGATAAGTCCCAGCAGGTTATAGCAGTTTTCTATACTGTCGCAGATAATGCGTATACCAAACAGATCGAAAAGATCGGCGGCGGCCTTATTACGCTTCCGCATCTTCTGATAAATCGAATAGAAATGCTTGGCCCTGGTTGTAACCTCAATGCCTAAACCCTCCCGCGCCGCGGCCTTGTAGATACGGTCTTGAATTGCATTGAGGAATTGTTCACGCTCGCTCTTCTTTAAGGCAACAATATCCCTTATCTGCTGAAAAGCCTCATGGTTCAGGTTTTTAAGGGAAAGGTCTTCCAGTTCATCCTTAATCCAGGAAATTCCCAATTTGCCTGCAAGCGGCGCATATATATCAAGGCACTCCTGCGCTTCGGCCTTACGTTCAGGGTAAGGTAAAAACTCCAGATTATGCATCCGGCTGAGCTTTTCCGCCAGCTTAATAAGTATGACCCGTATATCTGAAACCAGTGCGAAGAGCATCTTCCGTATATTTTCCGCTTCCTGGATAGTCTTATTGGCCGGCCTAAAATCGGCAATACGGCTGATACCGATGGTCAGGACCGCGGCATTCTTACCGAAGTGTTCCTCAATAGCAGATACGGAAACAGGGGATGAACCAGGAACCGCCGTATTTAAAGCAGGCTGCCTTGGGGCTGCATCCGCCGGTACATCGGCTTTCAGGGTATCTTTAAGCAGGGCCGCAATAATGGTATCCGCGTCCATTTCCAGTTCCGTAAGGATAAGGGCGCAGTCCAGAAGGCAAACAACGGCAGGATCAGAGGGGAGCCCCTTCTGAATTTCCAGGGCCCAGTCCGCCGCTTTCAGTATACGATCCCGTTCCTTATCACTGTAATATGCTATTTTCTCTTTAAAAATAGAAACAACCCCGGTCATTTTTTCTCCCTGTTTATCGCTGTCTTCCGCCTATAACCCGGTCCCGGCCCGCAAGGTCGCGATAAATTTCAATATTCTCAAAGCCGTTATTCCTTAGTATTTCAGTAATATTATACATCTCGCGGGGGTCTGCTTCAAGGAGTATTCTGCCTTCAGGCAGCAGGTGTTCCCTTGCTTCGGTGATTATCTTTTTAATAAGCTCAAGCCCGTCCCGTCCTCCGTCCAGGGCTAAACGGGGCTCGCGGCGGACTTCCGGGGCAAGATTTTCAATTTCTGCGGAAGGTATATAGGGCGGATTTGTTACTATAAAGTTGAAACGCCGGGGCAGGCCGGAGGGCGGATCGCTGAAAGGCTCAAGGAGGCTGCCCTGTACAAAGTGCACCCCCCCCTGGGGAATAAGCCGTTCCGCGTTGAGCCTGGCAACGGATAAAGCCGCCTCGGATATATCCGAGGCCCAAATCCTGGCAGCCGGGTATTCATGTTTTAAGGTGATTGCAAGTGCGCCGGAGCCGGTACAGAGGTCCAGTACGAGCGGCCCCTCAGCCTCCCCGCTGCTCTGCATGATCGCTTTAAGCGCGGTTTCCGCAAGAATCTCAGTGTCCGAGCGGGGAACAAGAACATGGTCTGTTACAAGGAATTCAAGGCCGTAAAATTCCTTTCTGCCGCGTATATACGCGATACATTCACCCTCAAGCCGGCGTTCCAAGAGCTTTGTATAGCGGCTGAAATCTGCGCCGGACAGCGTTTCCTCCCCCCTTACGATAACGCCCGTCCTGTCGGTATTCAGTACTTCGGCAAGGAGCAGAGCGGCATCCAGGGCCGCGCTTTCAATATGTCCTGACCCAAGAGCCGCCGCGCCCCGGTTCCTGGCTTCCCTAATGGTCATGGTAAACCTGTTATCCCTGCCGGCTAGGAGTTTGTTGCGCTTCGCGCATAAAATGGTATAAATATTCATAAACATGAATATTTATACCTTACAAACTCCGAAAGCATGCCCATTGATCGGGATTTTTTGCATGAATATG
>JAISQR010000045.1 GCA_031274035.1 Treponema sp.
GTTTGATAGACATAGACGGTAGGGGGTTTACCTTTTTTGAAGGTAATTTTGTGTGCCGGCATGGGGACCGGGGGATAGAGTAGGATAGCCATAGGGGCAGTGTATACTATATTAATATAGTATACAAGAGCTAATCTCCCCAAAAGGGATAATCACAAACCAGGGGTACGCTCGGGTGTTTTCCAGGAGGATAGCGGACAAAATGACTGCTAAAAGGCCCTATTGGGGAGAAAATACCCGTATTATTGGTTGTTTGATAAGCTTGTATACTATATTTTAAAGGAATTTAAGGTATAACAAAGCCCGGCAAGACCGCGAGGCGAACCTTTGGTTCGCATGGAGTACGGTGTACCACACACCCGATAATTGCTCCCAGCCCTTATTTTATATCATAAGGAGCCCGATATGAAAGCGGCGGAAAAGAGACGGTTTGTCGGGATCGATCTGGGGAAACGGACCTGGACGATGGCAGTCATCACCCGGACGGGGAGGATGGTGAAGAACGGGACGGGGTAGCAGGCCCCCGGTACAAAATGAGAAAAGTCCGTAGGACTTTTCTCATTTTGTACCTACTCAAGGCTCATGCAGGGACAACAGAAACCGGCCTAATGGACGCCGGTTTCAGCGCCCTCATAAGCCGGTTGGAACAAAGGACCAAAAAACCTGTGAAAACACGTATTAAAAATCGTAGACCTGAGTAGTTACGAGATTTGAACCTATTCTACCATTGAGCTAAAGACTGCCGTTACCGCATTCCTGTCCATATCCATAAAGGCGCCCGCTAAAGATCCGCCCAGATTATCCAAGCAACGATCTACGACACCCTGAAGGTCGTCTTTGGGGATGCCCAGTTCTTTGAGAGTGAGGGGCATCCCGATGGATTTAACCCAAGCGCGGAACCGTTGGAGCCCTTCGTTCGCGACCGCTTTGACATCTGCCATATCCGGCTCGACGCCGAAAACTTTAACACCGAACTGCGCGATACGGGCAACTTTATCTGCCGAGCCGTGATCAACGATGTACTGAAGCCAAGCCGGCATAACAGCGGCAAGTCCTGCACCGTGGGCGGTGTCGTAGTGGCCGGAAAGTTGGGATTCAAGTCCGTGTTCCCCGCCGCGCGGTCCTGAACGGCCTATGCTGGTCAGATCGTTATGGCTGAATGAACCGGCAAGCATGAGCTCCGCGCGGGCTTCGTAATCGGTTGGGTTGGCTATAGCAACGGGGGCATATTTTACTACGGTTCGTAAAGTGCTCTCGCAGTACTCATCGCCCAGATAGCTTGCGGAGTCAATAAAGTAGCGCATCACCGTATGGGCAAAAATATCTGCCGAACCTGCACCGGTCTGGTAAGGAGAAACCGTGTAGGTAAGTTCCGGGTTCATAATAGCGAAAACCGGACGGCAGGGTGTCCACATAAATCCCCTCTTACGACCGGTCTCGACATCATCCACAAGTACGCTGGAAGAACTGGTCTCACTTCCCGCCGCTGCAATCGTATGGATAGTCCCTACTTTAGCCATCTTTTCAGCGGGAATATTGTTGTAAAACTTCCAGTATTCCCCATTATTTGCAAGCCCCAGCGCAATGCCTTTGGCAGTGTCAATGGAACTGCCGCCGCCAACGCCGAGCATAAAGTCAACTTTTTCATCTTGGGCGATTTTGAGACCCTTATCAACCAGGGACCGTAGAGGATTCGGTTTTACACCGCCAAGTTCAATAAAAGGGATATCTGCATCATTGAGCGACTTGACTACCCGGTCGTAGAGTCCGCTTTTTTTGATGGATCCGCCGCCGTAAACCATCATCACCTTGGTTCCGCCGTGTTTCCGTATCATATTGCCGGCTTCTTTTTCGGTATCCCTGCCGAACAGAATATCGGTATACATATGAAATGAAAAATTCGTAAATGTCTTCATGCCTAAACTCCTTGATATGCACTCTGTTTGATTTTCCGCGGTGCGGTAATAACATTCTATACTCTATTTAAAAACTTAAAGTGAACTTTAAGTCAAGAGGATGCAAGTATATCGGGGCTTGCAAACTCCCACAGGCTCCTAGGAGTTTGTTGCGCTTGTGTACGCATATGGGGGCAAGCCCCTTCCGGGCCAAAAGCCCCTCTATTCCGCCGATTGCGCCGCAGTAGCGGCTACGCTATCCCCGCATGAGGCAGTTACTCGATTTTGCCTTTTATATACCTATAATAACGATGCTATTTGTGTTACACTACAAATAAGGCAAGGTTGATATGGCGTCAATTTTTTATACCCTTGGCTTTTTTACAAGGACGCTTAAGGGTGTAGGGGCTTTTATTCTTAGGGGACAGGCTGCTTACAAGATACTTATTATGCAGATACTCTTTACCTGTATTGAAGCCCTGGGGGTTTCTTCCCTGCTTGCCATAGGTATAGGGGTCGCGGTTAATATTGTAGGAATACCATTTTTAACCGGCCTTTCCCAGGAAAGGCTGATCTATCCCC
The DNA here is from genome assembly GCA_031274035.1 of Treponema sp. GTDB lineage: Bacteria > Spirochaetota > Spirochaetia > Treponematales > Breznakiellaceae > JAISNI01. The sequence goes on from JAISQR010000045.1 coordinate 2,478, forward strand.
TGCTTATTACGATAATTACAAGGGAATTAGGCCCGCTCCTGACGGCTTTTATCATCATAGCCCGTTCTGCTACTGCTATTGCTATAGAGATGGCCAGTAATGTAATCGCGCATGAAGTTGAAGCCTATATCTCGGTTGGGGTGGATCCTATAGAACACCTGGCGGTTCCCCGTTTTCTGGGGGTTACTATCTCTATGTTCCTCCTTAACATCTATTTTTCTATTTTTGGTCTGGCAGGTTCCTTCCTGGTGGCCCAGATATTTAACTCTATGCCGGCTTCTGTTTACTTTGGCAACCTCATCCAGGCTATGACTGTGCAGGATATATTCATCTCTATTATAAAAAGCCTGAGTTTTGGGATGATCACGTCTATTGTGGCGCTGATAAGCGGATTCTCGGTGGAAAGGGCAAGTACGGAAGTTCCGGTGGCAGGACTCAAGGCAGTCGGCGCTTCCTTCGGTTGGTGTATTCTTGTGGATATAATCCTTTCCGCTCTTTATTATTTGGTGTTATAGTAAGTATGTATGGCAACTATTCTGGAATTAAAAAATGTAAGTTTTTCCGCCCAAAATCAGAACATAGTCCAGAATTTGGACTGCACCTTTGAAGAGGGGAAGGCAACTGCGTTGGTTGGACCTTCCGGCTGCGGCAAGAGCACCGTGCTGAAACTGGCGGCGGGCATCCTGATCCCCAACCAGGGCGTAGTTGAATTCAGGGGGCGGGATATTTACAAACTTTCCAGGCGGGAAAATCTGGATTTCCGCCGTGAAAGCGCATTTGTCTTTCAGGATTCAGCGCTCTGGGCCAATCAGGACCTGTTTCATATACTGGAACTTCCCCTGCTTGTACATTTTCCCGATATGAGCAAAAGCGACAGGCTCACTCGTATCATGGAAGTGGTTGAAGAAGTAGGATATAGGCGGGATCTGTATATCAGACCGGCGAACCTCTCTATGGGGGAACAAAAACTTATCGCCTTTGCACGGGCGCTGATATGCGGCCCCCATATTTTTTTTCTGGACGAATGGGCCGAGTCCCTGGACGATAAGGCAGCCCAGCATTTGACCCGCCTTATAGCAAAACGGCAGAAGGAACAGAAGACCATTATTTTTATTACCCATGACTTTAGATTTATTAAAAGTCTTGCCGATCACATTATAATGATACTGGGAGGTAAAATGTTCCTAAAACTAACGAGGGAACAGATTGACGCGGATCGGGACCTGGCTAGATATATAGAAATGGGGATTTCTTCATGAAATTTAAGATACGTTTTGCCGATCAGATAGTCGGCATTCTCATTATTGTTGCGCTAGCCTCCATTGTTGTGGCGATTATTGCACTGGGGACCAATCAACGCTGGTTTGCCAGGAATTATCTTTACAAGACTTATTTTGATCAGGGTACGGGTCTGGGCGAGAATATGCCGGTTCTGTACAAAGGTTTTACTATAGGCAATGTTAAATCTTTCAGGCTTACCGAACTGGACGAGGTTGAGGTGATTTTTTCGATATATGATATATACAACGACAGGGTAAAGGAAGGTTCTCTGATCCGGCTGGATGTAAGCCCGGTAGGACTTGGCAACCAGTTTATTTTCTATTCGGGCCTTGGGGAGCCTTTGGAGGAAGGTTCTTTTATACCGGTGATAGATTCCCCCGACGGACAGCAACTTATCGGCCAGAAACTGGCCCAGGTTCCGGCTGCTAATGACAGCATAAGCAATCTCATTAGCCAGGTCAGCGTCCTTTTAACGGATGTAGACACAACCTTGCTTCAGGTGCAGAATGCCCTTAACGGGGAAAACGAAACGGTTCTGGGCAGGACGATGATCGAGCTTAACGAGACCGTTGCCGGGGTCAACACGCTTATAGCGGATGTCAACCAATCATTGCCCCCCATTTTAAATTCGGTAAATCAATCCCTTGCAAGCCTTGAAAAGATGGTTAGTCAGTTTGCGGCGCCGGACGGCTTTGTTTCTACCGTTCTGGATACCAACGGCAGTGTGTTCACTAACCTGAACGCATCTCTCAAGTCAGTTGCCGGGACCTTAGAGAATCTGGAAAAGATGAGTACCTATTTCCCCAAGGAAATGCCCCAAATTGAGGGCCTTCTCCATGAGGTGCGCGGTACCCTGAAGTCGGCGGAAGATGTGCTTACCGGACTATCGAATAATCCGTTGATAAAGAACGGTATTCCTGATAAGGTACAGACTCAATCCAGCGGTACAAGCCCAAGGGATATAGAATTTTAGGGAATAGATTATGATGAAAAATGCGGTGATTGCGGTTAGCTTTTTAGCGCTGTGGGCCTGCTCCTCGGCCCCCAAGAGGCCGGCGGAGGTGTTCAGCCTGCGCAATCAGGCGGAAACACAGTTGCAACTGGTAAATCGAGCCGCCGACCAGGGCGATTATGAGCGTGCGCTTGTGCTTATGGAAGAGTCCATGCGGGTTGCGGTTAAAGCCGACGATCCGGCCCTGCTTGCAAGGAATCTGCTTGCGCGGGGTAACATCTACTTCCGCATAAACCGCGGGGACGACGCCCAGGCCGACTGGGATACGGCCCTTGCGGAAGCGGAAGCCGCCGGCCTCCAGGAACTTGCCGGCCTTTGCCGCATCTACATGATCCGTGCAAGGCTGCTTGGATCCGGCGGAATTTCGGACGGGGAACTTGAAGCGGTATGTTCCCAGCTTCAAAGCGAAATCGCGTTGCTAAAGAAGGACAGGTTAAGTGCGGCGCTGGGTTATACCGTCCTTGGCCTTGCGGAAAAGGAACGCCGTAATTGGGCCGGCGCCGAGGCGGCTCTGCAAAAAGCATTGGCCCTACACGACAAGGATCGTTACCTGGAAGACGCCGCCTACGATTGCTACCTTATCGCGTCGGTTCGTTCCGTTTCGGGGGATTATAACGGCGCGCTTGAAGCCCTCGATCAGGCCGTAGTCTATGACCGCCGTGCCGAAAACACCTACGGCCTGGCCGCGGACTGGCGCGCCCGCGGGGATGTGCTAAAAAAAGCAGGCAGGACAGACGAAGCCGCCTCCGCATACCGCAGAGCAGCAGAGATATTCCGCAGTCTGGAACTGGAAAAGGAAGCCGCGGACTGCGATGCGCGTATTTAGCGTAAGAAGAGAAGCCGCGTTTGGTTTTTCAGGGCTTTTTCATTTGTGTTGAGGGGGTAATCGGCATGGTGCAAGGCTGATAGAGGCTGCCGCACCGCCCTGGGAGTTTGTAGGGTTTTGTCCATACATCTCTTTGTTTATCGTGAAGCATACGCCCCGCTTGAACCTCTATTTTTTATCTCTATTCTGTAGTATCTTTTTATAGAAGGATGTTGTATGATATATGCAGTTGTTTTTGATTACGGCAGGGTGATTAGCTTCTCTCCGCCGGAAACCGTGATAGAAGGGTTGGCATCTCTTGGGGGGATTGATGTTAAAACCATGGAAACCCTGATGTGGAAGCACCGGGACATATACGACAGGGGAACCTGTTCAGGAAAAGATTTTTACCGGTTTATACTTGAAAAGGCAGGCGCGCATCCTCAAGACCAGGTTCTTGAGGAAATGGCGCGTATTGATATGGATAGCTGGACGCATGTAAACCCCGAAACGGTAAGGCTTATGGAAGAAGTAAAGGCTGCCGGTTTAAAGCTGGGGATACTTTCCAATATGCCCTGGGATTTTTTAGATTTGGCGCGGAAGACGATACCGCTGTTCAAATTGCCCAGTATAGGAATTTTTTCCTGTGAGCTTGGCCTTATAAAACCGGAGGCGGCTATCTATCAAAAACTAATTGAAGCATTGCAGTGCAAACCGGAAGAAACTGTTTTCTTTGATGATGTAAAGGTGAATGTGGAGAAGGCGCAGGAGCAGGGGATCAAAGCGGCAGTTTGGGAAGGGCCGGAAGAAGCCCGGATATTTTTACGCTGCCAGGGATTAGCTTTTTAAGGGGGGGGGGCCTATGTCCTTAATCAAAACTATCGCCGTTTTTACTGTTCTTGTGTTTGCGATGATCACCCTTATTCCAATAGGCTTAGTTATTTTTATCCTGAGCGTCGTAGGCATGAAACGGCTTATGTCCCTGCTCATATACAAGATTGCGCAGGGTTGGGCGCTCCTTATCATAAAATGCTCAGGATGCACTCTTACCGTATCAGGGCGGGAAAATATTCCCCAAAAAGGCGGCGTTTGTTTTGTCAGCAATCATGTCGGCATCTTCGATATAATTCTGGCCTTGGGACTTATCGGAAGGCCCTTCGGCTTTATTGCCAAAAAGGAACTTGCGTTTATCCCCTTTCTTAACATCTGGATATGGCTTTTAGGGGGGCTTTTTATCGACCGCATAAAAATACGCAAGGCCGTAAAGACCATCAATTCCGGCGTCCAGCGGCTCAAGGCAGGCGGCTGTATGCTGATCTTTCCTGAAGGCACACGGAGTAAAGGCAGCGGGCTTAATCCCTTCAAGCCGGGTTCCCTCAAACTTGCAACGCAAGCCGGGGCGCCGATTATCCCCGTGGCCATTGCGGGAAGCTATGATGCGTTTGAAAAAAATTACCGCGTGCAGTCCGTACCGGTACAAGTTACCTTCGGGAAGCCTATTGATACGGCAGGGCTTTCCGCGGAGTATCGCAAGCAGATTGGGGAACGTATCCATGACGAAATTGCCGGGGCATTGGGCCTTCCTAAAAACGCCGAAGAAAACAGCCCGCAGCCGGAAATGGAAAAAACGCGCGGTTGAGGAAGAAGCGTTAACCGCCAATCCCGCAAACAAATGGAACCAATCTTACCCCAAGTTCGTGCGGTATAATGCCCCGCCCTAAGGGGCGAGGTAGTTCATGTCCCCTTACCGGCTTTACCTTAAAAAAGGTACTCAAATGCGAAAAATTGCGGTTTCCTCACGCTCCGTCATCATTCAAGTATCATGTAATCGCTAAAGTAGAGCGTTTCGATGCGGCCAAGGCGAAGTACCGCATTGAAACGGCGGAGCATATCCGTTTTTACAGCCTGCTCGTTCATACGCAGGAGTTCCGCCTTTGGGAGCGAAAGGAAATACTCCTGAGCTATGGTCCTAAAGTCAGGTATCCGCAGCCTTAGTTCTTCGGCAAAGGCTTTATCATCTGCATGGTAAGGAAAGGTGATAGTCAGGATAACAGCGGCGCTATCCGGCGCGGCGGTAGCCGCCCTGATTCGGCCTATACCGGTAAAGGCTTCCTCCCAAGCGCTTTCCTGCCCTTTGCCCGCCGGAGGAGCGGCATCCGGTACGACGCTTTCCTGCCGCGCTTCTGCCGATGGGATGCCTGTTTCAGCCTTGTTCCTTTTGAAGAGTAGGGCATAGATAGTTCCGCCTGCAAGACAGAGGACAAGTATAAAGACTATGCCCATCAGGAGGCGGCTTAAATATAAAAAACGCTGCGGATTTCCGCCTTGGTTGTAGTTCAAAGTCATTACCCTGTTTCTCTGCTATCTTTTTCATTGGATATAAATATCGAGTACCCTCCGAAAAGAGCTATCTAAAAGTGGAGTTCAGGAAACTATCCAATGAACTACCTCGCCCTGAAGGGCGAGGTATCAGATTTTTTCGATCCGAAAAAATCTGTCGATGGATAGGAAATTGCGGACTTTCAGTCCGAAAATACTGCGCGGTTTCATACCCCGCTATCTGCGGCAAAAATTTAAACT
>JAISQR010000096.1 GCA_031274035.1 Treponema sp.
TGTTTTCTTTTTGCAGGACGATGGTTGGATGGATTCCGGGCGGTTTGGGGCATACAAATGTTTTTGCATCCATTATTTTTGCCGGTATGTCCGGCGCCGCTGTAGCGGATGCGGGTGGTTTGGGGCTTGTGGAACTTAAGGCCATGAAAGACGGCGGATATGATGATGACTTTTCGCTTGCCGTTACTGCCGCTTCATCCATCATTGGCCCTATCATTCCGCCGTCGATTCCTGCGGTTCTGTTTGGCGTTGTATCCGGCGTTTCGGTTGGGCGCTTGTTTGTCGCGGGTATAATACCAGGGCTGCTGATAGGGCTTACAGAAGCGCTTATGGTATATTTTTACGCAAAACGCCGCAATTATCCTTGCGATCCGAAGCCGACCGTTAAGCAAATAGCTTATTCATGTAAAACGGCTGTTTTTCCGCTTCTTACGCCGGTTATCATTATCGGGGGAATGATGATGGGTGTTTTTACGCCTACCGAAGCGGCGGCAGTTGCTGTTTTGTATGCGACTGTTTTAGGTCTTGTTTCCCGCGAGTTGAGGGCCGCCGAGATCCCCGGAATTCTGCTGGAAACAGCCCGGTCTACAATTGTTATCCTGTTTATAGCAGGGTGCGCGAATATTTTTGGTTATATTATAACTACCATGCAGATTGGTCCGATTACAGCGGCATGGTTTACCGCGAATATACATAGCACATATCTTACTATGTTTCTGATTTTTCTGCTTTTGATGGTAATGGGCTGTTTTATGGATAGCGCCGCGGCTATTTTTATTCTGGTACCGGTTCTTTTGCCGGTTGTAAAGGCTGTGGGAATCGATCCGGTATATTTTGGTTTGGTTTTTATTCTTACTCTTATGCTTGGCCTGATAACGCCGCCGGTTGGAATGGTTCTTTATGTTCTCTCCAATGTGTCCGGTGTACCGTTTACAAGAATTGCCAAAGCGACTGTTCCATATGTGCTGGTACTGTGTGTTTTGGTATTAATTTTTATATTTGTGCCGTCCATTGTTACTTTTTTGCCCAACTTGGTATTCGGATGATAATTGGAAAAGGAGCTGAATATGAATGATTTTTTGATTAAAAATGGCCGCGTAGTCGATACGGCGCTTGGCATCAATGATGTAATAGATATTGCGATTAAAAACGATATAATCGCCGAAGTCGGTAAAAATTTACCGGTGAATAATGCGGTGAGAGTTATTGACGCAGATGGCTGTTATATAACTCCCGGCTTGGTTGATTACCATGCTCATATCAATTATGGATCGAGTGATATTTGTTTTCGAGCCGAAATTGGATGTTTTCCCAGCGGAGTAACCACCTGTGTGGATGGCGGGTCTGCTGGTGTGTCTTCCTATGAGAACTTCTACAATACGATTGTATGTTCCAGTCAGGTAAATATCAAAGGGTACCTCAACATCAGTAGTGTTGGAGAAACTGCTCATAGTTGTCCGGAAGAATTGAATCCCGCTCTTTTTGAAATTGATAAAATTTTACGATTTTGCAAAAAGTATGAAGGAAATATCGTAGGGATTAAAATCCGGTTGGGGGCGCCGATGGTACGGAATTTTGGCATAGAACCTCTCAAGGTTGCGCAGAAGGTTGCAAAGGATGCGGGGATCCCCCTTACGGTTCATATGATCGACTGTCCTGTCCCTGTTAAAGATGTTTTGGCGGTGCTTTCCGCCGGTGATATTTATTGTCATGTTTTTCATAATACCGGTAAAGGCACGATTTTGGATCAAAATGGCAAACTGCTTCCTGAGCTGTTCGAGGCACGTAAGCGGGGTGTTCTGTTCGATGTTTCCCATGGCCGCGGAGCCGGCTCTTTTACGGTTGCTAAAGCCGCCTTGGAGCAGGGATTTAAACCGGATTTAATTACTTCAGACTTAAGCCGGTATTCGCTTTACCGTTCTCCCGCTTATACGGTGAACTATATCATGAGCGAGTTTCTGCATCTGGGATTTACATTTGAAGAATTGATTAAGATGTACACCGAGACTTCGGCAAAGCTGATATATGGCAAGTGTGATGGATTTATCAAGCCCGGATATTTGGCGGACCTCGCTATTTTTCGTTTGGTTGATAAGCCTGTTACCTTTGTGGATTACAAAGGCGAAAAATTAAACGGTAACAAGATAATCAAATGCGAGATGACATTCAAAGACGGTGAACCTGTTTTTTGCCAGGTTGATTCGCAGGCGGGGCCATACCCCGTCCTTTAGGGCGTTTTGAACCCGGTAAGGTTTTGTTTGTTGGGGGGTATGGACCCGCATAAAATCCATACCTTGCAGAACGACGATACCTCGCCCTTCAGGGCGAGGAGAGTCATTTCAACTGAAGAGATGCAAAGGAAAAATGAATCTGCCTTTTGTAAACGAACTATTTTCTCTTGAAGGTTCTATAGCCGTTGTGACGGGCGCAGGGTCGGGAATCGGGCAGGCTGCTGCTATCGCGCTTGCAAACTTTGGGGCTGAAGTATTATTACTTGGCAGGACTCTTGAGAAATTAAAGAAAACCGAGAATGAAATTAGCAAGGCCGGGGGCACAAGTAAATGCTATAAGGTTGATATTTCAAATGCGGAGCAGGTGCGTTCTTTTTTTGATTCGTTCAAAAGGGAGTACGAACAATTGGATATATTTGTATCCAACGCTGGCTACAATGTGCGTGAAGACGCTCTAAACACTACAGAAGAAGAATTCGATGGCCTTATTAATACTAATTTAAAAGGCGCTTGGCGCTGCCTAAAATACGCAGGTGAAATTATGAAAAAGCAGCGCAGCGGGAATGTGGTGATTGTAACTTCCATCAATGGTCTTCATCCGACACCGAATCAAGCTATATATGCCAGTACAAAGTTTGCGCTGCAGGGTTTGATGCAAAGTCTTGCGGCAACTCTTGCTCCTTATGGTGTGAGGGTAAATAGCTGCGCGCCCGGCGCTGTTTTAACTGATCTTACAAAAGACATTTTCTCTGTTAAGTCTGTTTATGATGCCAAAGTGGCTGGAATCCCGCTTGGATTTATTGGACAGCCTATGGATATTGGAGCCGTCATTGCCAGCATGGCAAGCGGTGCATACAGGTTTATGACAGGGGCTACTATTCTGCTTGATGGCGGCGAAAGTCTTAAATCACCCATGAAAATGCCCGATGGAAACGAATAGAATAAAAGGAGGCTTTGGAAGTGAAAACTATTAGAATCGGTTCGGGAGCTGGTACGGCGCTGGATCTTGTAGAACCGGCAGTTGAGCTGCTGGAGAAAGGGAATTTGGACTATTTGTGTTTTGAGTGTCTTGCCGAACGGACTCTCGCATGGGCAAACCTGGAAAAACTGGAAGATCCTGCAAAAGGGTATAATAGCATTCTTGAGTTCAGAATGGGGAAAATCCTTGATTCTTATAAGAAAATCGGCAGTAAAACTAAAATTATCAGTAATATGGGGGCGGCAAACCCGCATGCGGCGATGCTCAAGATTGCTGAGATAGCGAAAGAAAAAGGCTTGAAAGGTCTAAAAGTTGCTGCAGTTATTGGAGATGATGTTCTTGCTAAAGTAAACGATTTTTTAGATCTTACGGTTATGGAAACCGGTGTCAAACTTGCGGAACATAAAGACAGTATCGTATCGGCCAATGCATATATTGGGGCCGCTGGTATTATTGAAGCTTTAAAGAATGGCGCCGATATTGTTGTCGCAGGCCGGGTTGCTGATCCTACGCTCTTTTTGGCGCCCGCGATTCATGAATTCGGATGGAAGATGGACGATTGGGATAAGCTCGCATCAGGAACCATCGCGGGACATCTTCTGGAATGTAGCAGTATGATAACCGGCGGTTATTTTGCCGACCCTGAATATGGAAAAATATCCGAAAATCTCTGGAAGATCGGTTTTCCGATTGGTATTCTGTATGAAAATGGCAATCTGGAAATTACAAAGGTTGAGGGGTCGGGCGGTGTTGTAAATACTATGACGGTTAAAGAACAATTAACCTACGAAATAAATAATCCGGCGGAATACCTGACGCCTGATTGTATACTCAGCTTTCTTGATGTGGAGGTGGTACAGCTTGGTAAAGACCATGTCTCAATAAAAGGAGCAAGGGGAAAACCGAAAACCGGCAAGCTTAAACTCAATGTGGGTTATCGTGATTGTTTTATTGGTGAAGGTGAGATTACTTATGGCGGCCCTACATGTGTAAACCGCGCTAAAATTGCCGCTGAATTTGTTAAGAAGCGTCTTGAATTGACAGGGGTTAAATACTCAGAAATCCGTTGTGATTTGATCGGTCTTTCTTCTATATTTGACGAGAAACTTGGCGTCGAGTGGTCGGCTGGCAAAAACGCTGAGGTTCGCCTTCGCGTGGCAGCCAGAACAAAAGATCGCGAAAACGCTTTACGTATAGGCCGCGAAGTAGAAGCTCTTCCCATGGCCGGTCCAGCCGGAGGCGGGGCGCATCGGGGTGTGGTGCGGGAGATTTTGTCTATTGCATCGGTGTTGATTGATGAAAATATGGTTAAACAAACCGTTGAATATCAGGAGGTCTAAAATGAAAGTACATGACATAGCACACTGCAGGAGTGGTGATAAAGGGGATTATTCTCTGGTTTCCGTTATTGTTTATGATATGAAAAATTACAACAAAATCCTTAAGCATTTAACTGTGGACAAGGTGAAAAAACAGTATGGCGATCGTGTATTGGGTAAGATTACCCGGCATGAAATGCCCAAAGTTGGTATTTGCATTTTTGAAATGGAACACGCATTAGGGGGAGGCGTTGTGCGTACCCTCCGTCACGATGGTCACGGCAAGAATGTGAGCTATGCGATGCTGGAAATAGAATTACCGGATGATTAAATGCACGGAATTGAACATCCCGTCTATGATGAGGGGGTATTTTGAGTATACAAGGAGGAGAAAAAATGCAGGATCAGTATCTTGTTTCTGTTGACCAGGCTGCTAAATGGGGCGTATCGCTTCTAACAAAATGCAATTTGAACGCGGAGCAGGCTGCAATAGTAGTGAAAGGATTGATTTCATCAAATTTACGAGGTGTTGATACGCACGGTCTGGTTATGATTCGTCATTACGCGAGGCGTTTTACTACTATCACAACAAGGCCTATTGAAATTGTCAAAGAAACTGAAACAACCTGTCTTGTTGATGCCGGGGATAATTATGGTATTCTTGCGTCCACTATCGCCATGAATAAAGCTATCGAGAAGGCAGAAAGATACGGTTGCGGTGTTTCATCTGTGCGTAACTCGAATCATTTTGGAGCGGCCGCTTATTACGCGCTGATGGCTGCCGAAAAAGGAATGCTTGGCATTTCCACAACAAATGCCGGCAGCCGTATTCCTCCCTGGGGCGGTAAAGAGGCTTTTTTAGGAAATAATCCGATTGCCATCGCGCTTCCGGGGGATGAATATCCTGTTATTTTGGATATGGCTCTTTCTGTGGTCGCATATCAAAAGATTGTTACCTACGCACGTGAAGGGTGGCCCCTTCCTGAAGGTTGGGCATACGATTCCGCCGGGGAGCCGACTACAAACCATCAGGCTGCTCTTGATGGAATGTTGACTCCGCTTGGTGGATATAAAGGCGCAGGATTATCAGTTATGTTAGATTTAATATGCGGTGCAATCAGTCAGAATGGTTTTGCTGATCATGTTTTGTCTATTGATATGTATGATAAACCGCGGCATGTGGGACATTTTTTTATTGCCGTCAATATTTCCAATTTTTTACCTCTTGATGTGCTTAAATCGTTGATTGCGGCGTATAGTAGAAAATTCCACGTGATCCCAAGAAAAGATGGCGTTGATCGTCTATACTTACCGGGCGAGATCGAATATGAAAAATATAAAGAACGTAGTAAGAATGGATTTCCTCTTTCGCGTGCAGCGGTAGAACAATTAAACGAGGTTTCGGATGAATTCGGAATCGCGCGTCTTGTTTCGGTTGATCCAATAGGGTCATAAAACGTACGGGATAGTGGTTGATAATTCCTGGCGATTTGTAACCACACACAGAATTGCAGGTCAGGTTTAGATCTCTGCTCCGCGGTTCTTCGTTTTCGCCAATGCTCGCAAAGGTTATGTGAATGAATTGAGAAAGGCCCCCGTGTGATTGGGAAAGGCATGGTTCATACCCCGGAGCTCTGCTCCGGAAAGTGAGTTGGCCTACCACAAAATGGAAAGGCTCTTAAATTTACGGGTTATGAACCATGCCTATACAATAAATCTCCTTAACCAACGAAGATACCGCGGAGCTCTGCTCCGCGGTTCTTCATTATATGCTTGACGAGGAATACAAGCATACCACTATCAACGGCTACTACGGTACGCTGCTGACCATGATTACCTCTGACCATCCAGCAGGTGCAGGCGGTTACGGGCCACAAGTCTACCCGGATGACGGAATGGTACACGCATTTTGACCCCTCGCAATTCGGGAAGGCGCCGGAGAAAAAGCCGGGCAGGGCTGATAATCCCGCTTCCGGTCGACCTAATCTTACCCTCGTAAAAATGCCAGAGACGGAACAAACCGCCTGACAAGCAAGAGACTGACGGTTCAAGACACGGCCCCCGCTTCCCCGCGCAGGTTTTTTTATGCCCCAAGTAAAAATAGTTTGAAAAACCCTGAAATTACACAAATTCTCTAATGCGTTCACGTTTTGCGTGGGTGCACCAATTTTTTCCGTGCGCCAGCCATTCCGCTTTCTGCGCTTTCCGGGATTTGGGACTTGAACGGAATATCCGTAAAGCCGTTGACAGTTTTGAAAAAGATGAGGCTGTCCGGGATAAGCGTTACCGGGTGTGGCGCAACTGGTCAACGTGCTTCCGCTGGCGGGATCGGGCGGCGGATTATGACCGCTATACGGAAAAACTGAAACAGGCGGAAAAGCGGAAAACGATAGAGGCGCAAGAGGAAACGCACCGGGCGGTTACCGGGAAAATGCTGGCGGTGGTTTTTATCTTATTGCTCTTTTTCTGAAATTAAGCCTTGAATTAAATTAGCTAATTTTTCTATATCACCTTCTATGGCGCCTGACATATAACGGTCATAGACTGTCTCGTCACCGGGTGGGTTGAGATTTAATATAAAACTTTTTTCTCTGGCTAATACCCGCAGGAATTCACGCTGCGCCCTTCCATTTCCTTCACGGAAAGGATGAAGATAGTTTATACTGTCGAGTATTACCGCCAAAATGCGGGCATTTGCTTTAATATCAGTTGCATC
>JAISQR010000565.1 GCA_031274035.1 Treponema sp.
CGCCACTTTGATGATTCGCCGCTGCCGGTTCGCGGAAGCCCCAGACGGTGCAGCGCCGTCCCCAATACGCCGGACGCGCCGGGAACAATCATGTTCACTTTTTTGTTTGCCTCTTTGTCTGCGGCTAACCACATGGCGAGGGCTTCCGCGGCTTCCCATTCAGTATCAGCCTCCAACAAAACAAGCGAGTCTTCCAGGAGGTTAATTGGCGCTTGGGGCGGTGCTTTTTTTACAGGTACACCCATAACACCAAGTTTGTTGAAAACAAGCTGCCAGAGATGCGGGAGCAATTCCGGCGGTTCAGCCAATTCGATAGATTGAATACAAGAAGCGTCGAACGCGTCAAGTTCATCCAATACTTCGCGTAATGTATCGGCGGTTCCCTGAGCCAATGGCTCCGTTCTGCCCTCGACGGCGGATAACGCGGCTAAACGCTTTGAATGATCGGCGGGCAACGCGGGGCGGTTCCATCCGGCCAGAATCAACTCATCCCGCCAGCTTAAAAGCTGTGTGGCGGTAGACCAGGGATCAAGTTCAAAGGATTTTTGAAACCACACGTCACCGGAAGCCCCGGCAATCACCGCTGCCAGGCGTCTTCGGTATTGGTCAATACGCAGCACGGCAGGTTCGCCGTTACCGCCCAATCCAAGCCTTGTTTGCAGGAAAGACAGCATCCGTTCGGGACCAAAACGAATTTCGCCTAAAGCCGCCGGGCTCTCAGACCATTCCGCGTTATTGAGATTCAAGCCAAAGGTAATTTTCATAATTTTATAACCGTCCCATTATAAATCTTGTTAAATCGTATTAAAGCGTAAACCAGCTATTGTAAAGCGATGGGCTGATTTTAATCGCCCCGTTCTCAATTGTCAATTCATTATCGCTGATAAGCGATTGGTGTATTTTCTTTGAGCGTCCGGTTTTATCATCCGCAAGCATGATAGTATCGCCATCCTGACCGGCCACGCTGATTTCCATTACCATGGAAGGGATAAGCGATTTTGGCACATATTGCTGGGCGTTTCCGCAGGCCAGCACCGCGATACGGCACATTTCCCCGGTTTTGAGCGTGTCCGGCACGAACTCCAGCGCATGCCAGTTTTGTTTCACCGCCGCGAGGCATAGTTCCTCTGTTTTTAGGGCGTCCGGAACATAACTTAGTTCCGGTACAGTGTATGTGTAATACGCGTTTTCGCTGACCCAGCCGCCTGAATAGACATCATATTCCACCGCAAAGAGGCACATTTCAGTGGTTTTATATTCATCGGGGACATATTCAAATGCTTGCCTTTGCCGCTGTATCACCTCAAAATAAAAATCACTGCTCTTGAATGTATCAGGTACGGAATTCACCATAGTTTTATCAGCTTTGGTATAGCCATAGCGGCGTTCAGATAGAACATCAATGCAGAAATCCCGTGTTTTTATCGCCTCCGGCACATCATCAAAAGCGCCTTGATTCAGCAGCGCGTCAAAACAAAGTTCTCTTGTTTTTATATCATCCGGTACAAATTTAAGGGACGCGCCGTAACCTTCCCAGTCACTCCCCATGCCGAGTGTGTGTCTACAGCGCACCGCGGCCCGGCACAGTTCGGCGGTTTTAAGCGCTTCCGGCACGAATTCAAGGGCGGAACCCTCATTTTCCACCGCCTCCCGGCACAATTCCGGTGTTTTATACATCTCCGGTACATATTTGAGCAGTGCGCCATAGTAATTAAATGTATAAAAAGGCCCCGTTTTTATTTTCGCGCCGACCGTCTCCAGCCAATCATTATATGTTTCCGGTACAACCCGCAGGTCGCCGTTTTTAATTGTTTCCAATCGCTGAACACGGTCTTCATCCGAATGCTTTTTTTTCATTTTTACTCCCTGTAAATTATAAATTCAGCTTTGAAACTGTAATGCGCTATTCCGTTTTCATCTTTGCGATGCTTATTCAATATCCAATAGTACTCTTCCTCATTCAGATCAAAAATATGATCATATGTAAAAGTACCCGGATAATTTTTATTCATTTCCCTGACTATCACATAAATAGCTACATCAAAAGCATCGAGTTCATTATATCCCTTTGAATTAGCTGAACCTAATCCCTGACCTGTATATAAAGGGAAAAATACAAATAATGGACGCCACCTGCCTTCCTCAGTAAGACGATAATTGGTAGTTATTATTCTTTTATTGGGAAAAACTTGAACTGTTCCTCCTATACCGCTTCGGAATCTATTTAAATAATCTTGCATTTCTGCATAGCTTTCAGGAAGAGTAGACGTAATATGAATTTCAAATTCTTTATAAATAATATTGGGATTTCTTCTTGATTCGGGAACCTCAAAAATCTTGTCATAATCCCGAAATTCTACATAAAATCTTCCGATTTCCTGTTTTTGGGCAAAAATAGTAAAACTTGTAAAAAGTAATAATACCGTTAAAACCCTTCTCAAATTTCTTTCTCCTGCCAATTTTGATTGGAAGGCCGGGGGCCATGCCGAAGGCAAGCTCGCCTTGCCCGGCTTGCCGCGGTTAGTGTTACAACACGGAACTCGTGTTCCAGTATCTTCGGATCGGGGTATGGCCCCGGCCAGTATAATAAATTTCCTATCCAACGAAGAACCCCGTGCTTGCGGCGGGGTTCTTCATTGGGCATTATAACCCCCTCATGCCGTATTTCCGCGAAAAAGGGCGAATGACGCCCCTCATTAAATCAGGCCCCACAATAACCGACACGATATTGAAAATTTCCGCCGGCATTTCACCGTAAAAGGCCTCAGCTATGCCTCCCGCGATGCAGGCAATGGTATCGCTGTCGCCGCCAATGGAGACCGCGAACCTTACGGCGCTTTCATAATCGGCGCTCTCCAGAAAAGCGGTAATGGCCGGCGGAACCGACCCTTGACAGCTTACGTCAAATTCATAATGGGGCCGTATTTCATCCAGGGTTCTGTCGAGATTGTAGTCAAAGGTTTTAGTAATAAACTCCCTGATTTCCCCCTTTGTTTTTCCCGTGCGCGCCAAATAGACCGCGGCGGCGGCGGCTTGGGCGCCTTTAATTCCCTCCGGGTGGTTATGCGAAACTTCCGCGCTTTTTTTCGCCTCGTCCATAACGGCCTGCATACTGCCGCAATACCAGCCTATGGGACTGGCGCGCATGGCGGAACCGTTGCCCCAGCTGTTATAGGGCTCAGGATTATCCTCGTAAATCCAGTCCTCGAAATTACCGCCGTAACCCCGTTTTGAATA
>JAISQR010000141.1 GCA_031274035.1 Treponema sp.
TCGAAGGGGAATTCCGCCGCCAGGCTGAATAAATCGCCCCTTTGTACCTTCGCCGCCAGTGAAAAAAGCCCCCCCCTGCCCCCGCCGCTCCCCCGGCTTTCCATCAGGGCGAAGAGGCTCTGATCATCCAAATTGTAGAGGTCCTCCGCGACAATGAGGCCGTCTTCCAGTCCCCCGATAAGGGCCTTCTTTATCATGGCGGTGGCGGAACGGACCGAATGATGCCAATACACCGTCCGGTACATGAGGTATTTTGAGAAAAGAATCGATTCCACCCCGGGAATTCCCCGCGAATCAATATCCACCCCCCGCTCCCGGTCGGGAAAAAGCCGTGAAAGGATAAAGTCCACGTCCTGGACTCCGTAAGGGACCCCGCAGAAACGGGCGTCCCGGTTCAGGTAATCCAGCTTGTCCGGGTCCAGCGTCCCGGAGAGGAGTTTCCGGTAAAAGAGCAGCTCCCCGTCCCCGGCCGGGAGGCCGGCGTCCACAATGGCGGCGCAAAAATCCGGATCGGCCCCGGTCCCGCCTACAAGGCTCCTCATGGGCTCCTGCAAGATCAGTTTGGCGGTAAGGGCTTCGTGGGATTCCAGGGGAAGTTCTTTAAGGGAGTGGGTATAGGGGAAATGCCCCAGATCGTGGAGCAGGCAGGCGCAGAGAAACGAGCGGACCCCCCCGGCGCTGAGCCAGTCGGCCCCCCTTTCGGCAAGGTTCTGGAGCAGCCGCCGCCCCAGATGGTAGACTCCGATGGAATGGCTTGCCCTGGTATGGGTGGCTCCCGGGTACACGTAGGAAACGGGGCCCAGTTGAGCTATCCTGGAAAGCCGCATGAACGTCTCGGACCGGGTCAGGGCCGCCAGAGGGGGGGTAAGGTAGATGTGCCCCCAGAGGGGGTCCCGAATCGGATCGGTGTAACCTTCCCTAAGGGCGGCTTGGGGATCCGCATTCATATTCGCCATAGTACCTTCCCCGCGGGCCCCTGTCCATATATACGGTTATACCGGTTTGACCTTTCCCGGTAGGCGGATTATAAATAAGGTCTATGTTGCGGAGGCTTGGAACCTTGGTTTTGTTTCTATCTCTGTGTTTTACCGGGCTTGCGGCCCAGGAGCCGCCGGAGGGGGAAAACGAGGAGCGCCAAACGATCCCCGGATCTTTGCGGCAGCCCCAGCGGGGAGAGGCGCCCCGGTACCCTACCGATATGATCATCGGCAGCCTGGAGCGGGGGGATGTTCCGGCCGCCGCTTACGCCTTCGCCCGTGAAGCGCTGGACGCCCTGCTCACGGAAAACAAGGAGGCCGCGGCCTTGTCCGGCATGAACAGCGCGGATAGGGAAAAGGCTTTTTCGGATCTGGGGAAGATTAACCCCCGTAAATTCAGGCTGGGAAACGGCCGGGAAGAAGCGGACGGGGCGGTTTCCTTTCTCATCCGGTTTATAGGCCGGGAAAAGGGGATAGCCGGGGAACTGTATGTCCGCGCCGAGCTTCCCGCGGCCGGGGAATCGGAGGAAAACGTTCAAAACCAGGGTACGGAAACACGCTGGCGTCTCGATGATCTTATTCTCGAAGAGGAACGGGGGCTGGACGAGGTGACAGAAGGCCCCTCTTTTGATTTCCCCCCTTACGAAAGGTTTTTCTAAGAAAGCTTATGGCGACACCGATTAAACGTATAGAAAAAGAGTTTTTTTTCAAGGCGCTCTACGATAAAAAGATCCCGTTAATTTATCTGTGGGATCAGAAAAAATACTTTCTTACCCTGGAGAGTCCGGTCAAGACGGAACTGATACTAAAACTTGACAAGCCGATAGCGGAGCTTAAACCCAGAACCAAAATGGAACTGATGTTTGATTTCCAGGGTCAGGTAATCTCCTGTGTCATAGAAATTGACGCCATAAAAGACGGGATTATCACCGCCGGGATTCCGGAATTCCTCTATAAAAACCTGGATCGCTCCTATTCCCGGATTGCCGTGCCGCAGGATCTGCAAATGCGTTTCACTTTTCATAGTGACCGGTACAACCTTCCTTTTCCCAAAGTGAGTAATTTTGTGGATGATTCGGCGGGGGACCCGGTAAAGAACCCGCTAGTCCAGAGTGTTTCCGCCCTTGTGGAGAACTTGGACGCCTGGGTTAAGGGTTTAGGCGGCAATTGCAAAGTGGTTATTTTTAAGGACGCGAATCCCTCCACAACCGAGGAGCGGGTCGTCGCGGAAACGGGCAAGGCTTTTTATCTCGCCTCGACCAGGGAGCCCTTGCCCGAAACCGATCCCTTTTCCGACGGACGGATAATCACCGCGGGCCTGTTCAAGCGGTATCTGGAAAGCACCGGGGTGGACCCTAAATACCTGGACGACACCTGCAGCCGCTTTGTCCAGTCCAAATTAGGCAGGGGGATCTTCGCCGATGTCTGGGCGCCGATCCTGTTTCAGGAATACATTGTCGGTTATATCCACGTATGGAGCAAGAACAGTTGGACGCCTCCCCTTGGCGCCACCGTCCTGGATACCCTGTACAAATACGCCAGGGACCTGGTCTATTCCCTCAAGATAAACGGCTTTTTTGAAAAAGGCCGCCGGCGCAACGAGGCTTTCGTGGGAAGGGTCATGGACATCAGTGTATCGGGGCTTTTGTTTGCCTACCCCAAATCTTCCCTTTCTTCCGCCCTGCTGGTGAACAGCACGCTTTTGATCCGGCTCATTACCGCCGGCCGGACGATCAATGTCAACGCGAAGATAGTCCGCCGTTACCGCGACAGCAGCCTGGGCTATTACGGCTGCCACTTTCTGGACACTTCCTTTGACGATATGGGTTACCTCTTCGAGTACCTCTACGGCAAAGCCTTAAGCGATACGGACGCCGCCATCTTCCAGATAGGAAAAATGTAACAGGCTAGCAGTTTGTTGCGCTTCGCGCACAAAACCCCAAGTGTAACAGGCTCCTAGGAGTTTGTGGAGCTTTGCCCCAAAATTATATAAATTTGCAATTTATTGCAAATTTATACCTTGCAAACTCCCAAAGGAGCCCCGTTAATCGGAATTTTTGCATGAATATGCAAAAATTCACCAAAGTCCCACAGGTTCCTAGAACGGCGTGTGGGCCCCCCGGAACAAAATTTATTCACATCCGGGACGAAGTATCCGCTCTCCCTTTCAGGTATTACGGGAAATGTATTTATATCAACTTTGGAGGAATAGACATGAAAATTATGTATTGGATTCAAATTCGGCGGTGGTTCCGTTCAACCATTACTGGGAATTGTGCGTGGGGAGTTGTCATGGGCATACTGCCCTGCGGGAGGATTACCGCATACAGCTTGAGAAATGCCACAAGGAACTTGGCTTTAAATACGTCCGCTTCCACGGTCTGTTTGACGATGACATGAGCGTACTGAGCAAAGCTGGTGGCCTCATGTCGGGGACGCCCAAAGACGGAGAATACATACTCAGTTTTACCAATACGGATTCCGTCTTTGATTTTCTCCTTTCAATTGGGATGAAACCCTTCGTCGAACTGGGCTTTATGCCCGAAGCGCTCACAAGCGGCGAATGTAGTATATTTCATTACAAAGGGCTTACCTCGCCGCCTGACGATTACAGCAAATGGGGATGGTTTATTGAACAATTTGTCACCCACTGCGTTTCGCGCTACGGACTGGGTGAAGTACGACAGTGGTTTTTTGAGGTTTGGAACGAGCCCAACTTAGGCGGTCAAGGCGCTGCTTCTGGTTTCTGGGGAGGAAGCATGGAGGAATGCTTCAAATTATACAAAGCTGCCGCCGACAGCCTTAAAAAAGTTGACAAACGTCTGCGTGTCGGAGGTCCCGCCACTTCTGATGGGGAATGGATAACAGAATTGATCAAATTCTGTAAAGATACAAATACTCCCCTGGATTTTGTTTCCACCCACAATTATCCCATGGGTTATGTCGTTGGCATACGTCACGGCAAAGGTATGAAACTTGATACGGAAAAACTTAGGACAATGTCTCCCAAAGAGCAAGGAAGTTATTTTGCCGATTTTATCGAACAAAGCAAGGGAAACTGGAAAATGGTCCCTCGGGGCGCGTTGACCGAATTCGCTAAAGAGGCCCGGGATGAATCGCAAGGGATCCCTCTCTATTATACGGAGTGGAACAGCAGCAGCGCCGACTTGCTTGATGCGGACGGTCCTTACGGCGCTTCGTTTGTCCTGAAAACTGTTATGGATACCCACGGTATTGTCGACGGCTATTCTTACTGGACCTTCACCGATATTTTTGAAGAAGGGGGTATGCCCCATATTCCCTTCCACGGCGGTTTCGGTTTACTCAATCTTCAGGGCATACCCAAGGCGACGTACCGCGCTTTTGAGATTCTTCACAAACTGGGCAGCGAACTGTATGAAAAAAGGTTCTCTGAAGGTACGGTAGACATTTATGCGGTAAGGAAACCTGAATCTGGATGTGTCCATATCCTTGTGGTGAATCATCAGAGCCTGCAGCAGAAAATTTACAGTGAGGAAGTGTGCATCAGTCTGAACGGGATTCCGGGTTTTTGCAGGAGCCGAACTGGAACGCATTGATAAAGATCATGCCAATGCCTTACAACGCTGGCTGGATTTGGGAAAACCAGATTATCCCGATCCCGGTTTGGTTTACGATCTTATGGCCGCTTCCTGCTTAAAGATAGAAAAGCCTGATTTTAAATATACTGATGGAGGTGTTGAAATCAGACTTACCTTGTCCGAACAAAGCGCGGCTCTGGTAACAGTTTATTATTGAAAAGGAGGTTCATATTTTACATTATGGAGGTTGTTGAAAAATGAGTAAAAAGGTGTATAACATTCTGTTGATTACCGGTATCGTGACAAGCGAACATGATCCTAAGGTAAATCCAATGCTTCGTGTTATGCTGGAATCAACCGGTCGTTTTAAGGTAAAAATCAGTGAGGAATTTACAGGCGCCACTGCCGAAACATTGCAAAAATATGACGCGGTTTTGGTCGATTATGACGGCAAAGAAAGCATTGAAGCTCCTTATGTCGGCTGGGGTATAAACGCCGAGCGTGTACTCTATGATTATGCTGCAAAAGGCGGCGGAGTAATCATGTATCACTCCTCTATTATTAAAGGCAATCCGGCCTTGCCCGAAGAGTTTGTCAAGCTTATTGGTTATGACTTTGACTTCAATAACGGTGGACGCAAAAGCCCGAAACTTGAGTTAACCGTTAAATTTACGGATAACCATGAGATAACACGGGGATTGCTCCCTGTTTGGTCAACTGGAAGTGATGATTTCTTTGTGAACATGAAACCAGCATCGAATTCTCATGTCGCTGTTCTTGCGACTGTTAAGGATGCTGTTGAAGACTATGATTTTAGCAGAATGCAGAAGCATAGAATTGACGAATTCAATGATGTAGATTTCTCCAAACTCCCCGGGATCAACGAAGATGTTCCGGTCGCCTGGATAAATACTTATGGCAAGGGCAGAGTATTCTCAGTGTTTATTGGCCATGGTCCTGATACATTAAGACGCCATCCATTTGTAGCCATGATGTGCAGAGGCGCCGAATGGGTGTGTGGCGGAGAGGTAACGCTGGAACCGCCAAATATTGATGGAAACAATCGTACCAGATCGTGGCCGTACTATTGGGATACGACTGTACAACAGTATGCATGGATTACACAATTTTGATACCGGAAGCAGAGACAATGTTGAACGGTTTATCGCGGAAGCCCAGCGCCAGCTTTATGCATGGCGTACAGAAAACTGAAAAGACGTGGCTTTAATGCGCAAGATTATTTTTGCGTATAATTTTATATTTTCAGGAGAGAGACAATGAAACGTATTGTAGGAATCATGGTGGTTGTTGCGGCGCTTGCAAGCTTCGCATTCATCGGCTGTGCGGAGAAAAGCACAGCCACAAGCGGTACTCAGGTAAGGGAAATTACGGTGATGGCGCCGTCAATGGGTCCCGTGCCTCGTGGTAGTGCGGAAGTTGAGGCGGCAGTGAACGCCATTTCCGAGAGGGAAATTGGCGTCAGGATAAAGCTCAGCTTCATGGATGTCGGCGGTTATTTAGATCAGATAGGACTCATTATGAATTCCCAGGAAAAAGTCGATCTTTTCCTGACATTGCCCGCAGGTCCAGCCGGTTTCGCGATGATGACTTCGCAGAACCAGTTCATGGACATAGGCGATCTTGTTGACCAATACGGACAGGATTTGGTGAAAGCCACAGACGAGGTTATGAACGGTTTCGCCTACGCCTTAAAAGTTAATGGCAAACTGCTCGCGATTTCGGGCTTTTACGATAAAGCACTGATGATGCACTATGCCGCAAGAAAGGGTCTTCCGGACAAACATGGTATTTCCATTGAAGACATCAGAAATCTTGATGATATTACCGGCGTGCTTTCAAAATTCAAAGAAGCCAAGCCAAATATGTCGGGTATTCTTCCCATGGATGTGGACAGCGCGATTATGGACTCAGCCGGGGGCCTTTGCCTTATCGATTTTGATAAACCCGTCGCCATCGACTTAATGGGTGAAACGTGGGTGAAAGCGGCGGTCGCCTTTTTGAACAAAGATCCCTACAAGGTTGTAAACTGGTATAGATCAGACGAGTTCAAGACACTTCTGGGCTATGCCCGAAAATGGTATTTGGCAGGTTATATGTACAAGGATGCCACAATAAGGCTTCTCCCAAAAATAACAACTACACACAATTTCTGAATCATGTTATAATAAGCACATGAGAGGGGAAAACTCAAACAAGGAAGCTGTAGTGGAAACATTACGGCGGAAATGGGATGCCATGCAAAATCATCTTGATGAGCGCGG
>JAISQR010000162.1 GCA_031274035.1 Treponema sp.
AAGGAAGGCGGCAAAACCAGGCAGTTAAACTATCGGGCTTTTGAAAACGCTTCTGACGAAGAAGAAGGGAGCGTATATATCCCCACAAGAAAAGCCCTGGAGGATCCTGAATACCGCGACTGTATCCTTGAAAGCATACGGCGGGGCATCCGGGAGTTGTCAGAGAAGGGAAGAAATTATGCGGCAATTATTAACAGCAGCGCCGCATACCAGAAAGGCCTTGACGACGCTTTAAGGGCGCTCGAAAGCGAAAGAGCTGGCCTGGAAGAAGCCGGCGCAAATTAACCGAAGGAGTTATTTATGGCAGTGCAGAATAAGAAAGCGCCCACCGATGTGGACGTGAAGGGAATCGTGGACTTTGAAGTAGTTGCCACGGTTGATGATATTTTTACAGAGGTAATGAACCTCAATCCCATGAAGGACTTGTTCACCGACCTGACCAAACGCCTGGTGGATGATTTGTATGGGCAGAGCTTCATGGAGTTCAACCTGGAGCTTTCTGATGACCAAAAAAAGGCCCTGGGGACCGCCATTGCTTCCCGCGGCCATGAGACGGCGCGGATTTACCTGGCGAATCTGAAAGAGGATGAGCGGGCCGAGAAGATTTATGAAATCGTGAAACTGAAAACGGCGGCCATTGCTGACAAGATTCTTCGGAGCATCGGCGCCGAAGTGAACCGGGGTTCCATCATAAATGCCCTGGCAATCGCTTCCAACGCAAAGAATGATGATTACAACGAGATCACCGTTCGTTCCGGGAAAAGCGGCGGGGATATTACGATTCCTACCCAAGTCATCCTCATTTCGACTAATTGCGTGGAGGTCATCAAGAAGTCCTGCGCCGGCAAGTTTGAAGATAAGCTGGCTGAGGAAGAAGGTGAAGAATAGTCTCTTAACCGACAGGGCAACATTAGAATAGTTGTTCTGTCGGAAGAGATTCCATCTATACGTTTAGACAGAATTTTTTTCAAAAAAGGAAATATTTTTTAATAAAAACTATTGACAAGAATAATAGTATACGATAATATATAAGTATGGTTTATTAGAAAAAATAAATCAAATCGAAAAGCAGAGGAGCGTCCAAATGATGAAAGAAGAGTTTGAGAAGCTGGCAGGAATGAGCGTCACCTATACCGAATACAAAGAAATCGAAGAAGCCTACATGAAGGCCCCGGAAATGCAGCCGAAGATTGAGTTTGTAAGGTTGTGGAAAGACGACCTAGGGCCAGAGACCTTGGCCGCAAGACGATTGCAGGAGCTTGTCCAGATAGATAATGAGCGAGAGATTATCAAGGCTGAGTTAAACAGCGTCAAGGTGGAATATGAAAAGCTGGTTGCGAAACATGAAACACTTTATTTGCGGATGCAAGCAACTGAGAAAAAGTATTTGAAAGACATGAAACTGGTTCAGCAGGCCCGGAATATTCTGTTTAACGTTGACTGATGAATCCCGGCCCTGGATTATTCTGGGGCTTAATTTCCTGATAGGAGGGCAAAATGGACGGCCCCGTGATTGAGAAGATAAGAGAAGCATTGAAGGATTGGCAACGTCCCTGTGAAATGGAGTCTGGATGCCAGTATTGTAAAAATGGTGCCTGCTCCCAATGGAGCTGCAAGCAGGAAGATGAAATCATCGACAGCGTAAGATCTCGGTTCGTAAAAACTCCCGCCTAGTGGGGGTGGGTATATCCTTGAAGGAGGTTTACAGAATGGCTAAAAGCACAGTAAAGATTATTGGCCAAGGCCCGGTAGAAGCTCAGATAATGGACCTGGTGCCGGCAGAAAGTTCCCCGGAGTTCTCCATGGAGCTCAAGATTATTGAGGAGCAGGTGGGCTACATTAACACCAACGCAAAAGACCTTCTGGCCCTGGCAAAAGAAAAGTGCGAGGAGTATAAGGACGTTACCCGCTTCATCGGCCATGAGGACTTTGCCAAAAAAGAAAGGGCTGCTCTCAATAATGCCGAGAAAAAGGCCGCGGAAATGGCGAAGGAAGTCACTACCCGGTGGAACGCCCCCCTGGAGGAGTTTGCGGCCACGATGAAAGAAGTACGGGCTGCGTTCAAAGGCGCTTCCCAGGCGCTGGACGTGGGTATCAAGGAAGCCGAGAAGAAAGAGAACGATGACAAAACCCTTGCTATCCGGCTGTACTTCGATACCAAGAAATTCGACCTAGTTCCTTTTGAGCAGCTCTTCAATCCCCGGTGGCTCCTGAAGGGTTCGCTCATGCCGGCCATTATGAAGGAGCTGGATGAGAAGATCGACAGGATTCATAAGGATCTCAAAGTCATTGAGCGCATCGCCGGCTACGAAGCCGCGGGGAAAGCGTTCTACCTGAAAACCCTGGACATTGACGCAGCCCTGGCCGAGGTGGATGCCCTGAAGGAAAACGCTGAGAAGATTGCCCGGGAGAAAGTCGAGCGGGAAGAGCGGGAACGGCTGGCCCAAGTGGCGGCCAACGAGAAGGCCCTTGCCCGCGAAGTTGTCCAGGAACGGAAAGAGGAGGCCATTCACAACCTGGCCGCGGAAGCCCTGGGCATTGCCGAGGCGCCGGAACCGGAGAAGAAGGAACCGGATCTGTTTGCCGTCAGCCTTCGGTTCAAGATTTCCGGGAGTACTTACCGGGATCTGCGGAATTGGTTGAACAGCCGGGGCGTCCCCTACAAGGAGGTTTCCTTGTTCAAGACCGATGCTGACGCTGACCTGTATATGCGCCGGGAAGGTATAGCCGGTGAGATTTATGCAGCGGTGCTGCACTAGGAGGATGGGATGGGTGGATTTCATAAAGCGATAAAATCCCAGGCAAAGGCGCGGATAGCAATGTTCGGGCCGTCCGGATCAGGGAAGACGTATACTTCCCTGGCCGTGGCAACGGGACTAGGTGATCATATCGCCCTGATGGATTCGGAAAACCGTACCGCGATAAAGTACGCAGATCGGTTTCATTTCGATGTCTGCGAGCTGGAAACAAAGACGGTTCAGGAATACATCGCGAACATCAAGGAGGCCGGGGAAGCCGGTTACGATGTTCTGATTATCGACAGCCTGACCCATGCCTGGCAGATCCTCAATGAAGAGGTCCAGAAAATCGCTGACACCTCTTTCCAGGGGAACTTCTGGGCGGCATGGAGCAAGGGAACGCCGATGCAGCGGGAGCTGGTGGACGCAATCCTGAATTATCCCGGCCATATTATCGCCACCATGCGGAGTAAAACCGAATGGCAGACCGGGGCAAAGAAGCCTACTCGGGTTGGCCTGGCGCCGGAGCAAGGCAAGGGCATTGAGTATGAGTTCGACATTCTGTTTGAGATCAATACCGGCCACCTTGCCAGCATCATTAAGGACCGTTCCGGGAAATTCCAAGACAAAATAATCGACCGGCCCGATAAGAAGTTTGGCCGCGAAATTGCTGAATGGCTTTCCGATGGGGCGCCGGTGGTGGTCAGTCTCGAAGTGCAGGTAAACAAGCTGAAGGTCGAGTTTGGCCGAATCATGACTAGCAAGGGTGGGGAGGGCCAGTTCTTGTTCGACGAGGATGAGCGGGCCCATGGCAAGGAACTGTTGGTTCAGCTTATCGCAGATACCCCCGAGGTACGGAAAGAGAAGCTGGACAAGATGCTGGAGGGCGTCAAGGAAACCCTGAAGGACAGGGTGGCGGCGCTTGGCGCGGCGACCCCGGGCGTTTCCGGTAATCCCAAAGCAAACCACTCAGGCAGGATTTACAATGAACTGACACGGGGAGAAGGCAGGACGCCGGTGGACCGCGTGAAGCACGTGTTCCAGGGAGAGGAAGTTCCGCAAAATGGAACAAGTCCCGTAGTGGCCCCCAAAACGGTTCCGGCACAGAACTATACGGAAATACCACCACGGACGCAACCTGAGCAATCCTCAGCGCAAATACCGGCCATATACGACACACCCGAGGAGCCGCAAGATACGGATTCTTACGAATCCCCGGAAGACGATAAAGCACTGCCTCCCCTGCTTCCGGCAGGGAAAAAGCCGGTTCCGAAGCTGGGGGAAATCCCCGGCGTATATAGGGGCGTTGCCCCTGCCGCAGTTCCCGCGGAGGAAGTAATCACCGGGGAAGAACTGGATATTTTTTAGGGGGAATCATGAATCAGCGAGTAATTTGCGTAATGCAGGACGGCCCTAAGATACTTATGGCTTGTGATGTATCAGACGCTGGTAAAATGGCGGCGTTTTACAGAAGGCGGCATAAAGGGCGGCAGGTAAGGGTGTATACCCCAGAGAGTTACGAAACGGCATGGGTAAAAGCAAATCCTATGCTGGCAATAATATCCAAAGGAGGAAACAATGAAGCGTAGAATTATCAATGCCGTAATTGCCAAGAAGTTCAATGAATGGACGGTCACAATTGAAGATGATGCCGTCCGAAAACTGGTTGAGAAAAATACCATCATAACGGGGGGGTGTATCGCCTCCATGATTAACGGCGAAGAGGTCAAGGACTATGACGTGTACTTCATCAACCAGGAAACCGTCTTGGCCGTTGCCCGGTATTACATCGACAAGTTCAAGGCGGCGAAGCCAACCGGCCCGGATATTAAGATTTACCTAGGAACGGATTTCACCTCCGAAGAATCGACGCTACGGAAGCAGGTAAAGGAGCTTGAAGCCCTTCCAGATGATGACCCTGCCAAGGACAAGAAGCTGCTGGACTTCTACTTCTACCACAAGGATTTCAGCGATCCGGGCCGGGTGTACCTCTATATCGCGTCTGTTGGCATTGCCGCAGAGAAAGACCTGGACGACATCATGGAGGACAGCGAAAACCCCCTGGATGAATCATTGGAAGACCCGGAGAAGAAGGAAAAGTACCGGCCCGTGTTCTTCAGTTCAAATGCTATTACCCTGAGCAACAAGATCCAGATCGTTACTCGGTTTTACGGAGACGCCGCGGAAATCCACAAAAACTTCGATTACCTTCACGCTACGAATTACTGGACCAGCGCCACGGGCCAGGTGGAGTTCAACATGGCCGCATACGAAGCCTGCCATAACAAGGAGCTGATTTATGTCGGAAGCAAGTACCCGGTCTGCTCCCTGTTCAGGATGCGGAAGTTTCTCTCCCGGGGATTTACCATCAGCGCCGGCGAGATTCTGAAAGTCGCCATGAACATCAATGAGTTCAACCTGACGAAGATACCGGTTCTCCGGGACCAGCTTATCGGGGTTGATTCAGCATACTTCAATTCCCTTATCGAAGCGTTGAAAAACAAACAGGATGGCCAGGTGAACCGGAGCTATGTGACCGAGCTGATTAACAGGATGTATAACTAATGAGGCGAATTGATCATACGGGCGAGAAATATGGAAAACTTACTGTTCTGTCCTATGACCATACAAAAATATATGGCTAAAAAAGCAGTTGAAAAAGCGGGAGTAATTATCCTGTACAAATATCGCCCGATGTTGGAAACTCTCTCCAAAGAGGATCAAGCCGATGTCTTAATGTCAGCATTGCGATACGATGAAACCGGGAAAAACATAACTCTAAAAAATTCAACCGCCCAGATGCTCTATTCCTGTATGAAGTTAGACATTGATAAAATGAAAGAAAACTGGGTAGACACTGTTGAACGAAACCGGAAAAACGGAAAAAAGGGAGGGCGGCCCAAAAAAGTAAACCCAAATAACCCGGTGGTTTCTGAAATAACCGGAGGGTTATTTGGAAAACCAACAGAAAATAGTGGGTTTTTTGAAAAACCCAAAAAACCCGAATATGATAGTGGTAATGGTAGTGAAAGTGAAAGTGATCTTGAAAGTGAATTTGAAAAAGAAAATGGTGGTGGTGATCAGATAGATCCCCCCGTTGATTTTTCAAATTCACCACCACCACAAATTCTTGAAATCATAATTTCAGAAAGCCTCCGGATGGGCTTTATTATTGACACAAAAAAAGCCATTGAAATATATAAGTCTGGAATTGATCTGTCCTGGTATGAAGGGCCTCATGCCTTTATGAAGCTTGCAGCGGAGAGAGCCCGTGGCGGCCGATACGCAGACCTGCCGGAAGATGAGCAAAAAGCAATCTACATATCAGCATTGCTTAAATGGGATGACTTACGGCAGGAATATCCTGTATGGCGCGAAAGTCAAGAAAAGAATGAACGACTTGAAGCATTAAGGTTCGAGCGGGAACGGATAAAAAACACTCCTCCGAAAATCTGTCAATGCGGTGCCGAATTAGGGCCCGAACTATGTTGCCCGGTCTGTGAGAGAGTATGCTATTTTGATGATGAACAGTGGCGGTGGGTTTTTATTGAAAGTCAAAATATACCTTCGCTGACTGGCGGGTTTAAGGCTTATCTCAAATCAAGGAAGGTTACTCAATGATAGCACTTATTTTGAGTATTGCATTGGAAATAGGGATTGATGGGCGTCTTGCGGTAGAAATTGCCCGAAAAGAAAACCATGGGCTTATAGCTGATAAAGTTGGAATTTCCGGAGATCTCGGAGTGATGCAGCTCAATCCGCGGTATCTCGATTATTTTATTAAACACTACTGGGACAAGAGGGATGTGTTTAATTGGAAAAACCCGGAGCATAACATCTATGTAGGGCTGAGACACCTCAAGTATCTTTTATCAATTCCGGACTTCAACGAATGGCAGGCAATTATGGCGTATAACTGCGGTGAGGCCGCCGTCAGCAGCGGGGCCCCGCCAAGCTCAAGCATTGATTACGCCAATGAAATATATACAAGGTGGAAGAGGACGTACAACTAAAATGATATACGCCAACTACACGATTAAATGCGAAAGATGCGGTGAAGAAGTTTCAGGGCGGTATGAGGCGGACGGCTATAGCCTCGAAGAACTCGAAACAGTGAAACAGTTTATTGGCGATTCCTATTATGGCTTAGCCAAATTTGGCGGTGAAGAAAAATTATTATGCGCCGGTTGCGTTAGGGATATTTTTTAAGCCGGGCTGTAGGGCCGGGCAGGTTATAGGGAGGTTGATATGAACGAAAAGGTGTTTTCTTTAGATGGTGAAAATTACAACATCACAGATCGGGATGAACTCATTGAAGGCTTGATGTGTTTATATAACACGCAAAACAAACTTGACCTTATCGGCAAGGAATATTTTGAGGGCGATCCGGTAAAACCGGCGGCAAGAGATTTTGTGAATGTGGATAGCATCGTAGACTCCATAAACGAAAACGCCTACGAAAACCACAGAGAATGGGCCGAGGACTGGCCCGACCTTACGAGGGAAGAAAAGGATCGGCTTGAAGATTTGATTGTCAGGTTTTTGGAAGAAAAAGCGCCTCCGTCTTTTTATGGGATAGAGAACAGCGTAGCAAAGAAGATAATGGCAGAGGACTTATAGGGAGGCGGGTATGAGACAAATATTGTTCAGGGGAAAACGAAAGGATAATGGGGAATGGGACATAGGACACTTAACCATGTTTGCGGATTATTTGGCCATGATAAGGCCGCTTACTTACATGGTAGAGCATAAAGTAATCCCCGAAACGGTCGGCGAATTTACCGGGCTTACCGACAGTAAGGGAAACAAAATTTTCGAGGGGGATATTGTTTCGTTTTGGGACGGGACAATTCAGGAATGTTTTGACGGTGATATTGTAGTAGAGACCATGCCGGATAAGAAATTTAAGAAATGCCCCAAACAGAGAAGAGAGATTGTTTTCAATAAAGGTGTTTTTAGACTAAAAAACAATCATGGGATTGAATGTTTTTTGGATGCTGAAACCGAGCTTGAAGTAATCGGCAACATTCATGACGATAAAAAACTTTTGGAGGGAACGGAATGAAAAACAAACGGTGGACGTTTAGCGGGATCAGGCGGTACGCGCCGTGGCTGGAATGGGAAGACTGGGTGAAAATATGCGGGCGGCGGGATCATTACAAGCGGGATTACGCGGATGTGCTTGAAGGGGTGAGGAGATGAATCCAAAATATGCGAAATATGGAACGCCGTTAATCAAACTTATCGAGGAGTGCGCGGAAGTGCAGCACGCCTTATGTAAAATTGATCGCTTTGGGCTGGATAACACTCACCCGGTAACAGGGGTATTAAACCGGCATTGGATAACGGACGAAATTGCGGACTTAAAACTGGCTATCGCTAATTTTGAAATATGGGAAAAGTCCGTGCCATTTATGACAAACGATAAAATAAAAAAAGGGAGCGGGAAATGAAACGGACAGTTAAGGAGGAAATAATGAAGTGTGCGGCGTGCGGATTTACGGAACAAGAGAGAGTGGACGACAAAGAGCATCCATGCCTTGACTGCTGGAATTTTAAACATGGCAAGACAGCCGATGACCCGGATTATTGCAATTACCATCATCAGAGATTTTGTTACAGCTATCCGCGTAAATGTGATCATTTTCACGAAAAAGATTTCAGGAAATTCGGGTGTATAAGAAGCGTCATGGAAGCTGATATATACGCCTGCCCCCAGTGCGGGACGCTTAAATTAAAATGGGAGGAAAAAAATGGGCAGTAGTCCGCGGGGAATATCCGCCAGCAGGGCGGCGGCGGTTTTGGGGCTGCCGGGGTATCAGACACAGCTGGAAGTGTTTCAACGGATCATGGAAGAACGGGAGCCGGGATGGAACGCCGCCCATGGGTTCACCCTGCCGCCTGAGCCGGATAACGCCGCTATGCGGTGGGGGACGGCATTTGAAAGCGCCGTGATTGAGCTTGCGGAGCGGGAGCGGGGATTAAAAATAATCCACCGTGAACAGGCGTGGTCAAGGGGGCCGAAAAAAACAGACAACGAAAAATATATCACCTGCCATATTGACGGGAGGTATGACAACAATTCCGGGAATTATTGGTCGTGCGATCTCCACGAGGGGAAGACAACATCCTCTTTTATGTTCCGGGAGCACTGGGGGGAGCCGGGTACGGACAAGATACCGGGGACGTACCAGGCGCAGCACCAGATGTTGTGTACCGGGGCGGAGCGGGTGATCGTATCGGTGCTTGTCTGGCCGGAGACCCCGGAGGCATGGGAGAAGATGGGATACTACGTCGAGGAAAGCGTAAATCTCTTTGGAAAAAAAATATGGGCAATCTGGAAACGAGAGCCCGATGAAGTAGTCAGTCCCTGTTCCGCATGGGCGAATACTCTTGCCGAGATGGGATTTTTCCACCAGTACACCGTCGAGGCGGATATGGCGGCGCATAAAATGATGGTTGAGCGGTACGAGCGGTTCTGGAAGAAATACGTCGTTCCGGGGGTGCCGCCGGAACCGCAAAACTACGATGACGTGCAGAGGCTGTTCCCGGAGCCGAAAAAGACGATTGTGTGTAATGATGTTATGGCGTCGTGGTTCCGCGAGTACGCGCAGACAAGAGATGAGATAGGGAAAAAATCAGCGGCTCAGACACGCATGGACAGGCTGCGGATGAAAATACTTATCGCCGCGCGGAAAATGGAGGGGGCGGAGGACGAGGAATCGGCGGAGGCGCTGATATTCCGCGATGAGGCGGGGAAGAAGCTTGGGCAGTTCAGCAAAACGAAGGCCGGGGCGCTGGTGTTCAGGGCGTAGGGGGAGGAATGATGGCGAAAGATGAACAGGATACTTACAAAGAAGGCTATTGGAAAGGTTATTGGATGGGTACGTTATTCGCCATGATAGGCGCGATTATCGGCATAACGCTGGCGCATATTTTTTAGGAAGGAGGCTGTAAGTGAAAAAGGTGATTGAGGCGTTTGTAGAGGAACGGGATAATGCTCTGCGAAGTTTGGACAAAGACAAGATTTTAATGTACATGAAAAAATACGGGGTTCCTAATTTTGCGACAACAGACTTAGCGTTCTGGGCCGCCGTCCATAAGGCACGGGTGCATATTACGACATTCACGAAATCAGAAATAGATTTTTCAAGGGAATGGCTTAAAGAACATGGTTTTAATGAGAGGGTGGTATGAACAAGGTGATTAAGAAATTGGAAGCGGCAAGAGGTATCGTGTCGAATCTTAATGGGGGCTTTGCGGAGAGGAGGGATATAGCCGCCGCCACGGGATACATTGACGAAGCCATAGAGGAACTGGAAACGCCCCGCTGGTATACACCGGAGGAGTGGGAAGCGGAGACGGGGGAGGCGCTGAAAGGAAATGCGCAAGTATGGTGGCGACAATATGAAGACAATATATGGGAGTGTCAAAGATACATTGGCGTGCTTGATTTTCTTAGTCAGAAGTATGGTAACGGATCAAGACCAGCTAGGGGTGTAATCTTAGTTTGCAATGGCCCTTACCCGCCGCCTGATAACTGGAGACCGGAGGAAACGGAATGAACTGCGTATGCTGTAAAAAATACGGGGATTGCCCTGTTGAAAAAGAACCGGACGGCAGGGAGTATCTGCTTGAAAGCAACGGGCTTAACGGCATTGAGTGCGCCGAATATGAGTGGGATTTTATCACGCCGGAACAGTATAAGAAACGGACGGGACGAGAATGGAATGAATATGCGCCGGTGTGGGCAATTTACAATGATATTATTGAGATCTCAATAATGGCGGAAGAGGAAGAACGTAAAAAATGGCCCGGACACTTTTATCTCTGCGTTATGGGGGACGCTATACCCCCTGATGACTGGGAGCCGGAGGAGAAAGCGTGACAGAAAAACAAAAACCGTGTAAATGCGGGAAAACGGGAACGGTAATAGATTCTCCGATGGGAGTGCGGATTGTTTGTTTGCATTGCGGAATTATGAGCGAAAGGTGGAAAACGCAAAAGAATGCCGTCGCCGATTGGAACCGCACGGTCTCACGAAAGCCAAAGGAGAAAAAATGAACTGCTATCGAGAAATTACGGACGAGGAAAAGACCGCAATCGAAGGCGCGGAGAAGCAGCTATTACCGTGACCGTTTTGCGGCGGCCAGGCAACAATCACGTATGTACCGCCCCATGCCCATGCGTTTGCGAATTTTATGCCGGACTGCCAGGGGGAGTATTTTGTGGAATGTGGCGGGTGTACGGCGGCAATAGCTGGGGGTTCCGTATTATCCGAGACAGTAGCGGCATGGAACCGCAGGGAGTGAAATGAGTGCAAGTCTCATCCTGGAAAGGCCGGGCTACATCGTAACAATTCAGGAAAAGGAACCAGAAGGGAAAGTGTTTATAACATACAGGGATACGGAACATTTTCACCTCTACGACTTTGAAAACGCATATGAGGCTTTGAGAGCCGTTCAAGGTGTAAAGGAGGAAACGCTATGAATTATCTGTTGGATAAATTGGACCCTAAGAAACGCAATGAACTTTTGGAGGCGCTTTCCGATATGGGGCGCAACCGCATTAAAGAAATATCCGGGAAAAGGGTTGAACCCGAATTTACGGATCTTGTTATTGAGCCAAAAAATAAAAAATCAAGAAAGGGGAAACGACATGATCGCTAAGTGTCCGGTTTGCGGGAATACTAATCAGGATGAATTTGCCGTAATTAGTGAAGGGCAACGTATACCAGGGCCAAAGGGGCATATCATCAATCGTAAAGATTACAAAGTGGTCTGTTTATGTTGCCGAGCTACGGGGCCTGACGCTGACACGAAGGAAGAAGCCGTTGAACGGTGGAACAAAAGAGAGGTGTAAAACTATGTTCATAAAATTGGTAAAAGCGTTATTTGGACATTACAAATGCCAAGGGTGTAGATATGAATATTACGGCAAAGATTATTGTCGTAATAAAGGCTGTCCCTTTGCCAATCAGTAAGCGGAATAAAGGGGAGTATGAATATGAAATATCTATACCTTGCTATTCTCACACTTCTTTTATCCGCCTGTTACCCGGTGAGCATTGTCAGTACCCCTAAGCCTGACATCTACATAACTAGGACAGACAGCTACCGTACTATAGACGGAAACACCCTGTGGGTACTTGAATACACCGTCAACGGCGTAGTGCAGAATCCGGGATTTAACAGCCAGAAGGCCATGACCGATTTTCGGGAATATCTTGACACCATAGGGAAGGTGTATCAGAGGGAGGGGGAATGAAGGCTTGTATTACTCCTCTATGCCTCCTTGAAGGCAGAAAAATTAATTGTACCAACTGCCGCTATCGGGATGAACGGTTTGTTGTACCTGGCAATGACTTAAAAAAAGAGAAATTAGGAGAAATAAATGCCATTAAAAAAAGCAACAGGCAATATGTACGATTTTATTGATTGGATTTGGAACCCTATTAGCGGAAAATGCTCGCATAACTGCTCCTATTGCTATATTCCCAGAATAGCGGCGCGTTTCAAATTAAACCAGCGCGAACCGCATATTGTCGAACATGAATTCCGTACAAACCTAAAAAGCGGGGTATTTATTTTTATTTGTGATAACTGCGATTTATTTGCCGCCGATATTCCTGATTGCTGGATTACCAGAGTTGTAAAACGCTGCCGGAATTATCCGGGTAATAGATACCTTTTTCAAACTAAGAATCCGCAAAGGCTTGTTTCTTCCTCATTCGGATTATCGGCGGTTTCTGATGTAATCTGTACCACATTGGAAACAAACCGTTGGGTTCCGGAGATTATGAGGAACGCTCCCTTGCCCCAACTTCGCGCCATGGCTATGGCTATGTTAGCCGATAAGGGGTTCAAAACAATGGTCACTGTCGAACCTGTTATGGACTTTGACATTGACAAAATGATGCGTTTAATTCGCATGACAAAAGCCGTGCAGGTAAATATCGGGGCGAAGACGGGCGGCCATAGCGGTTTTCCGGAACCGCCAGCGGAGAAAATCCGGGAACTAATTTCAGAGTTAAATACCTTTACCCGCGTGGTAGAGAAAGATAATTTACGGAGGTTATTAGTATGAACGAGGAAAAAGGACGCCGCAGTGATTCCTCAAAAACAGATTGGGGTAAAGAGGCTTTTATCAAAAAGAACGCCCCCTATGAGGAAAAAATCAGGCATCTGGAAAGAGAAATTGAATCACTTCGGTCGCATATTCGGCTTGCGGAAGAAATGTTAGAACGCCATTTCAGGGACAAAAAAAAGCGGCCCTATGAAATTGATTGGATATTGAGGTTAATGCGAACCGATGACGGCGTAAGCCCATGGAATTGGCAGGACAGGGATGCGGTCACCAGTATGGTCAGTGATAATCTCATTGAAAATGTTTCTGAACTCTACAATTACTTGCAGGGGAAACAAAGACCCTCCGGCTTTGGCGAGGGGCTTCTCATGCCGCAATTATCAGAAGATATGGCGTGGGAAATTATTTATGTATTGCAAGAAGGATTAAGAATTATTCCCGACCATATAGAGCGGTGTGATAACTGCGGCACTCTATATAATACGGATAGCGGCGGCAGATATTCCGAGCTTGAAGGAAAGTGTTATTGCGAATGCTGCCTTGACAGAAGCGAAGTAACGTTTTGCGGAATATGCGGGACAGATGTATGGAAAGATAAATCGTATGACGAGGATTCAGGTGATTATCTTTGCGAAGAATGTAAACGGAAGTGCAGCGGCGGGGAGGATAGCGAAGCCGAATGATTAAAAACCGCATCATGCTCGGCGACAATACAGAAATTCTCAAAACGCTTCCCGATAATTCGGTTGATTGCTGCGTAACATCCCCGCCTTATTATCTCATGCGGAATTATGGCGGTATTGAAGGCCAGATCGGTTTAGAACCTACACCAGAGGATTATGTTGAAAAGCTGGTGTCCGTATTCCGTGAAGTAAAGCGGGTTCTGAAAGACAGCGGTACCTTGTGGGTTATCATCGGCGACAGCTATGCTGGCAGCAGGAAAGGCGGACATTCAGGAAAACATAAATATCTTGATAATGAAGTATCGCGGGGTGTTTATGTTAATGAAACAATGAT
>JAISQR010000275.1 GCA_031274035.1 Treponema sp.
TCGTTTTCATCTGAACCGGCGGCAGTATCCATAAAAGGCCACATCAGTGTAAATATCGCTTCATAATTCATTGCATCCCATTTTGAAAGCATGGTACGGTTAAACCCAATTGAAAGCCCTGGCAAAAACGGAACCCCATAAGCAATGGAAAAGCCGGTAATCATATTATGGTCATTTGAACTATCATTATCAAAATAATCCGACTCCGAAAGATAGCCCCACCATGTCCGGGCTTCAATGTCTCCAAGATACCAACCCAGCCAAGGCATGATCATAGATTGCTTCCGTAACCCAATATCAAATTTAGGGTATGATGGGGCGTTGTTTGAATGAATTATCGGATTGATCTGCGCCGGTCCCAGCCAGACGGTCTGCGTCCCGAATCCGGCCGTCAACTTTTTCCAGGTGTAACGGACTTCACTGTCCCCCCAGTCAAAGGTAAAAAACGGTTCGTCCCCGAAACGCTGCGGGGCGTCAATGCTTTTTACCCCATAATACCCGTAATCCGCAGCTTTGCCGGTATAATCCGCTCCTGAATAAGCCGGTTGTATGTAATCAAAGGCCGCATTTTGGGAAAACGCCAACTGCGGCTTAAAGGTCAATTCAACCCCGTAGCCTTCAAGTCGGACGCCGCCGGTTAGACTCGTGTTAAATCCCCGCCCTTGCCATAAGGCGCCGTCATTTTGACCATAGGGGGCCGCCGTGTTAACGGACATAAACAGTTCCGGGCCATAGACACGCATGAAAATATTGGGGAATAACTGCCGCTTTATTCCCAGGTTTTGGCCCTGCCAGGGATGTTCAGCGCCCCCGTCAATACGCCACACCGAATCCGAGAGGGTCCGGTAGTTCAAATACGGACGCTCCGAGAGTCCCTGTAAGGCAAGGAAGTCATAGTATTCTTCTTCAACGGATTTAAGCGCTTCCTGAGAATAAAGTATGCCGTTTGTAAATAATAAAACAGCGCAAATTATTCTAACGGTGTTCTTTTTTATAGTGATGATTGATAGTTTCATATATTACTTATCCTGTGTTGACGATAGCGTCTCAAGTTCTGTCATGCGGCACGCCGCTTCTTTGCCGGCAAACGCGATGGCAAGTAAGGCTATCCGCTTGTAAGTACCGATATAGCCCTCGTGATAGCGGCGTTTCCGGATCTGATTCAATGCGTCCTGTAGCAGCGGTTCAACAGCGCCTTCGGGGGCGTACTTAATTTCCGCGATTACCGCCCGGTCTTCCCATGTCCACACCGCGTCAATGCGACCCTTATCGGTCGCGACTTCGGCCTGCACGTTAAACCCCAGCAGGTTGAGCCACAGCAAAAACAGCGAATGATAGTAAGCTTCCCGGGGAATGTGCAGTTGATAGGGGATATGGGCAAACAGTTCCCGCATACTCTGTTCAAACGCGCTTATGTCTCCATCGAAAAGCTGACCTAACATACGGCCTCGCAGGGTTACGCTGTTTTCCAGCGGATAGGCGGTAAAACTGCTGGTAAGGTATACCAGCATGGACTGACGGACTTCTTCATTGGGAACGCCCAGAATGTAAATAACGCCGTCGCCAAAAAAATCTTTTTTAATTTGTTTTATGGTGAGGTAACCTGTCTGGAACATAAGCAATTTCGTACTCAACGCGGTGTAGTCAAAACTGCTGAACTCCGTATCCTGCATCTGACAGGGTTCCAGCACCAGTTTCACCTCGTTTCGTTCCTTTATCAGATTGACTAAAAAAGCCGGCGTTCCGGTCTCGAACCAATAATTTTTGAATACCCGGCTGCTGAAAAGGAGTAGGGTTGAAAAGGGATTGTACACAAAGCTACGACCGTCCCAGGAGAAGCCGTTATACCAATGGCGGATACGCTTCAAAATCTCTTCGCCGCTTACCCGTTCCGATTGGGCAAATAAGGCAATGTAAGGCTCAAAATACCGTTCCAATTCTTCCTGGGTATATCCGCAGACGGCGGCATAGTCCGTGTCCAGGCTAATATCCCGCAGGTTATTCAAGCCTGAAAATATGGACACCTTGGAAAATTTGGATACGCCGGTCAAAAAAACAAAACGCAGGTGTTCATCTGCGGCCTTAAGTACCCGATAGAAGGACTGTAAAAAATCACGTATGGATTCAATTTTCTCAGCCGGTTCCCGCAAGGCGTCCAGGATCGGCATGTCATACTCGTCCACCAGCACCACTGCCTGTCTGCCGGTTTTCTGATGTAAGCCCCGCAGTAATTCGCTTAAACAATTGAGGGCATATTCCTGTTCCAGGGTAATGTTATATTCCCCGGCTATTTGTTTAA
This sequence comes from Treponema sp., assembly GCA_031274035.1. GTDB lineage: Bacteria > Spirochaetota > Spirochaetia > Treponematales > Breznakiellaceae > JAISNI01. The sequence goes on from JAISQR010000275.1 coordinate 2,300, forward strand.
GAAAGAACACTAAACCTTTTTCCATCTCCGCTTCTGAAGTGTGTTTCATGACGCTCCAATCCAGCTTTATCACCGGATACTGTTCTTTCCAGTCATACTTATCGCGAATATACAATCCTTCAAACAGGGATTTATCCCCTTTGAAGAGGGCTTCAAGGGTACTCACCAGCAGCGATTTACCAAAACGGCGGGGACGGGAAAGGAAAAAAACTTTACCGGTGGTAATCAGTTTGTGAATAAACGGCGTTTTATCCACATAAAGATAGTCATTGCTGCGTAAATCGGCAAATGATTGTATGCCTACCGGAAGTTTTTGCATGAAACACGCTCTTTAACAAGTACGGCGCTTTCTCACAGGATTGTGCCGTTGTTTATCACAATCCGCCGATCGCAGCGTTCAACGGTACTAAGCCTATGGGCGATGATGATGAGGGTTTTGTTGCCGCTTACATCGTATATTTCGTTCATTATCTGCGATTCAGTCTCGTCGTCCAGGGAAGAAGTCGCCTCGTCCAGGACCAGCACGTCCGGATCATTATATAAGGCGCGGGCTATGCCGATACGCTGCTTTTGTCCGCCGCTTAACTGAATGCCGCCTTCCCCGACCTGGGTATTGATGCCGTTTTGTGTGTCAAGGAAGTCCATGATTTTAGCTTTTTTAAGGACCTGGATAATTTTTGTTTCATCATAATCCGAGCCAAACATGATATTTTCCGCCACCGTGCCGTCAAAAAGATAAATACTCTGCGGTATATATCCAATCTTGTTCCGCCAGGAACGGATGTTGCCATGGTCTATTAAGACATCATCTATGTATATCTGTCCTTTCATGGGCCGATATATTCCAATAAGCAGATCAACAAGGGTCGTTTTACCGCTGCCGCTTTCTCCGACAAAAGCGATTTTTTCACCCCGCGTTATTTCAAGGGAAATGTCTTTTATAACATCATCCCCTTTTAAGTAGCGGAACCAAAGGCCTTCTCCCCGAATCGATTTGGTAAAGGATACCGGGGTAAATCCCTCGTTATCGGTTTCCAGATTAAGGTCGTCATAAATCATATGAAGGGACTGCTGTAAGTAGGCTATTGAATTAAGGTATTCCAGCATACGGTTTATGGCGGGCAGCATTCGGTACAGGGCCAGCGCGTACATGGAAATAACCGGGATGACCATGGCGGCGGACTTGTAGCGCCATAGAATATAACAAACCACTCCGATTAGAAGGGAGAAGCCCAAGTTTTCAAGGATATTTTTAGGTATGCTTCCCAGAGTGGAACTGATTATGGAGGAGTGAGACAGAGTATCGGTGGAATTCCTGAAAACACTAACTATTTTGTCTTCATTGCCCTTTAGCTTGATAAACTTGAAATTGCCGAAGGTTTCCCAAATAGTCCGGCTTAGTTTTTCATTTGCGGCATAACGTTTTTCACCGAGTTTCTTGCTTGCCCGTATGAGGGTGGCAAAGATACAAAGGACTATAAAGACCAGTATGGTGGTTAACACCAGCGTTATCTGCCAGTTAACCAGGATCATAAAGCAATACAGAAAAAGTACCGTAAAAAATTCCGAAAAAATCTTCAGCAGATTCAGCAATAGATTGCTCAGGTTGTTCGCCTCACCGCTTATCATCTGCGCGAAGACAGAAGGATTTTTCTGAACGTAGACCTTGTAGGGCAGGGCGAGGTAGGTTTTAAAAAGCCGGGTGGCAAAATATCGGAACGTACCCAGGGAAAATTTATTTATGGCATAATTATAAAAAATATTATACAGAGATCTAAAAAGATAAAAAGTTATTATTGCGATGCCAAAGGCAATAACAAAAGTATTCTTATCATTAAACCTAAATAAATCAAAAAAATGCTTATACCAGCCCGTATCGATCATATCGGGATTTGAAGCGGCTGAAATAAAGGGCATTACTACTGAAACCCCAACAGTTTCTATCAGGGATAATATAATGGAGAGAAAAAATAGAACTACTAAGTAGATTTTCCGTTTTTTCTCCAAAAGACGGTTCAGTTTTTTGAGTATGGTTTTTATAGTAGTTAACACGTTGTCTTTCTCCGCCGTTATAAAATATTTAATGAAAACCTGTATCCATAACGCAGACACATTATTAACTCTGACCAAAGGTCCGCATCCGCCCTGAGCATATCACCCGGTTAATTCCATATACAAATTATGTAGCTGCCAAGATAATGCCTCTTACCCGCGTTTCAAAACTTTCTGGATTAAATTACTTTTTCCCTTTTTCATGATAAGGGCCTTTCCGTTTTTGATTATCACAATGATTTCATCCACGCCGCAAATGGCGACAGGTATATCGGAGTATACATAGCAGCCGGAACTTTCAATTTTTTCCGTATGTTCTGCCGTCTCCGGTATACATTCACAAAAAGCATCCCAGCTTCCGACATCTTGCCACTCAAAATCGGCCATAACGCAGCTCGCACGGTTTGTCTTTTCCGCCAATGCCTTATCAACGGCTGTTGACGGCGTATCTTCGTATGCTGTTTCCAATCCGTTCCAACTGCTGATAATATTGACGCCATTTTCTTTCGTATATACCGGTTTACTCTTACAAAGCGGAGAAAATGCATCATAAACCGCCGGGGTGTATTTCCGCATTTCTTCCATAACCGTTTCAACTTTAAACGCAAACATCCCGCTGTTCCAGCGGTAATTTTTTTCGGCAAAATACCTTCTTGCGGTTTCCTCATTGGGTTTTTCATGGAAAGACAGAATGTCTCTGCCGCTGCCGCGGCTTCCTTCCGCTTCAGTCTTAATATAACCGTATCCTGTTGCGGCGCCGGTTGGTCTTATTCCAAAGCACACAAAATATCCGGCCTGCGATTCCAGAGACGCATTCCGGCAATTTTCTACAAAAGTATTTAACGGCCTAATAATGTGATCGCTTGTAAGCACAAGCATAAGACGGTTTCCCGCGTCAGTATGTTTCGCGGTAACATAAGCGCAGGCGCACTGTATAGCGGCGGCGGTATGTTTGGGGCGCGGTTCCCCCAATATCACCAGTGCGTTTGTAAGAAAATTTCTGTCCGTTTCGTTCAAACTATTGATAAAATCTTTGCTTTGCCGCCCGGCAATCGCAACAAAATTACCGCGGGTAACAACAAGAATTTCACCGGACGGCCTTAAAGCCAAAGCCCGTTCTAAAGCCATCTGAAAAAAAGTTTTTCCGTCAACAGCCTTAATAAACTGTTTTGGATGTTCTTTTGTAGACATTGGATACAGGCGTTCGCCTACGCCGCCGGCAAGTATAATTATATCTGAAAATAACGACATATTACAACCTTATCAAGGAGCCGCGCAGCAATTTTACTTTTAAGAAATTCAACCGCTAAAGGCACGAAAAGACACGAAAAAGGAAAGTACACTACTTCCAAGTACCGCGAAAATACCCAAATTTGAAGAAATTTAACCGCAAAGTACACAAAGGTTTTAGTGAGAAAACGCTCTACGGCCTAAAACATTAATTTTAAGCCGCAACTTTTATTGCGGCCTTACGCTGTGCGCCTTAATTGGAAAGACGTGCTTTCGCACGCTTTATTGAGCGTCCTTTGCGCCCTTGGCGTTTTTTTCTTTTCGTATATTTCGTGTTTTTCGCGGTTAAAAGAAAACCGCTGGTATCCGCGGTAAAACTATTCGTAACTACTCAATGTGCAATTTTTCATAAATTAAATCTAAGAGGCTTTCCCAAAAACTGAAATTTTGGGAAAGCTGTCTTAGTAGTGATGTCCCAGGCCGATATAAATTTCCCGGTTGTTCCCTTCGGGAAGCGACTTGGTTTTGATAAGTTCCCTGATATTGAAGCTGAAACTTATGCGCAGATAGAGACTGCGCATAAAATGGGGGAATACAATTATCTCCAAACCGCCTGCCGCCTGTAAGTCTAAGGGAGAAAAATCGATCTGATTATCAGGATCTTTTACAAAGGCCAGATCAATTATAGGAGAAAGATGGAGATCAAAATCAAAGAGACGGAATTGACGGTTATTGAGCCAACGGGAGGGGACAAACTGAATAATCCTAAAAGGAAAATCCATGTTGGCGGAAAGCATATAATCGGCATGCAGGTTTTTGTTCGTAATACCCCGGAGCACGTCGCCTGCTTCAGTGTAAACATTATTAAACCACTGCCGGTATTGAAGGCGGCCGCCCATACCAAAAAAATCCGTAATGGACATGTGGCCTACGGCTGAAAAGGATAGGGCGTTAGCCCATTCAAGTTTATAAAAATTATACTCGTAGCTGTTGTTGACGGATGCCTCAAGACCGTTACGAAAATTTTCTTTCCAGTTAATCTGACCAAAACCAATGCTGTGGCTAAAACCTGAAACAGGCCCTTTCCTGGGATAATCCACATCTCCGGCCGGCCGGTATTTTACCTTTGCATATACTTTTGGAGTATAGATGAGTTCCCCAAATGTACCAATTTCAAGGCCCACGGGTATTTTCCAGGTGGTATAAAGCTCGCTTGATAGAAAGCCGCCCCCGAAATACTCCCCATAGAGCGGCTTGTCATCATCAGAATTTTCTTCATTAAAAATGACGTTTTGCTCAAAACCAAAGGTAAATGTTGTATGCTTAAAGGGCAGTTCCATTGAAACGCCGGTGATATTTTTATATGCAAGGGGTTGTTCATAGGTATAGCTGAAAATATGATCAAAATTGATATTCCAGTCAAACCCCCAGGCCCTGAACGGTATATCAGAATCAAGTTCAATTTTAAATGCTCCCTTGTTCAAATTTGAAAAGAAATCGTCTACATATTTGTTTGCAAGCTCGTACCCCAGGTCCAGACGAAGGGGCTTCATGGTTCCCAGAAAGTTGTAATCTCTTGCTTTAAGGGTCAGGTCAAAACCGGTGTTGGTATCATATTTAGGGTAGGGAATAACAATGATATTCCAGGTATCTACTACTTTTATAGAGATATCTACGGGGATTCGGCCCTCAGCGTCCGCTTCATCCAGGGTCATTTCTATGCTCGATTCATTCAGTACCCGTTGGTTGCGCAGAAACTGGGCTTTTTCGCTTAGGTACTTATCCAGATTAGCCCTTCCCTGAATGATCTCTCCCGATTTGATGCCTCCATTGTAGAGCAGAGCGGAAGGCTGGGTCTTACCGGTTATATCAAAACTAATATCACGGATGATATAAATTTCTAAGTCTTGAGATTTTTTTTCATCCGGCGAAGCATCATGGATATTCCCGTTATCCTTTAGAGCGCCTATCCCTTCACCGGTATTCTGAGCGGGAAGCAGAGCGGAAGACAACAAAAATACGGTAACGAAGAAAAAGCTGAATTTATTCAAGGGATAATCCTGTTATAAACGTGCCCATAAAAACTTACTCGGTTTTTATGATTTTAGAGATTCTCTATAATTTTTTCAACGATATGGAGATAATCCGGCGGCAATCCGGCGCCTAATTTAGCAATTACCGCGCCTGTTTCACAGGGTACAATAAAGCTGAGTTGTCCGCTTGATTTTTTTTTATCGCCGCCCAGAGCCTGCATAAAAGACGGTATGTCTTTTAGAAGCGGATGGGGGGTTCTAATTTCATAGCCGTACAGCGCCAAGACTTCCTTTATTTCGCCTATCTGTTTTTCTGAAGTAATACCGATAGAAAAACCCAGTTCGCAGGATCGGGCCAAACCCCAGGCTACCGCTTCCCCGTGGGAAACACTGCCCAGCCCCAGGCTTGCTTCAAGGGCATGCGCAAAGGTATGCCCCAGATTGAGAAGCGCCCGTTTTCCGCCGGTTTCTTCAGGATCGGCTTCCACAATACGGCCTTTGAACTCAACAGAGCGGGTAATACACTCAAAAAGCCCCTCTGGATTTAGCGCATACAGGCGATTAGGGAAGACGCCCGGCGGGGATCCTTCCCTAAGTTTCAGGCAGGCGGAAAAAAAACTACCTGTATATGCCGGCGATTCCGGCTTTTCTTCCCTGTCCAGTACCGCGGTCTTGATAATTTCCGCCATGCCGGATTTCCATTCGTATTCCGGCAGGGTATTAAGGCTTTCCAGGGGCATATAGACGAGCCGCGCAGGAAAAAAAGTTCCCGCGAAATTTTTTATGCCGAAAAGATCAAAACCGGTCTTCCCCCCCACAGCCGCGTCGGCCATGCCGAGAAGGGTGGTAGAAACAACACAAAGCCGGGCCCCGCGCATATAGATAGAAGCCGCAAAAGCGCTCAGATCGCTTACCACCCCGCCGCCGACACCGATAAAAAGCCCGTCCCTGCCGAGCCCTCTATCCTTTGCCAGCTTGAGTATCCGTTCTATCGAAGGCCAGGTTTTTTCTTCTTCTCCGCTTTTAAGCACACAGACAGCATCTCCGGCGATTCTCCGTGCAAAAACCTCGGTATGTTCATCGCAGACAAGGAGATAACCGGAAAAACGGTATCCCAAAGCGGTCAAATTTTCCCGTATCTGTTCGAGAGGGGGTAATTCATGCTGGATGATAACTCTGGTAGGAAAACGACCGAACTGAAAACTATATTCTTTCTTCATAAAAATCAGACATTACAAACCCCTTCCGGCTGTTACCGGAGAATTTTTGAGAAGATTTCCATATATAGAAACTACATGCGGACGAAACACGCTCTATGTTACCATATAATTTATAGTATATAACGTACCACGTTGTCTCTATAATTTCAATACCGTATCAGAAATTACAAATTATTATGATTTCACGGAAGGTCCGGCAGGCTGTTAGTACCTTGATTAGACTTTACAAACCCCTCACTTCCTGGCGATTTCCAGGAGTCCGGCGGCAACAAGCTGTTCCTCGGATATTCCCATCTCTCTAAGTTTCAGAACAGCTTTCTCTGCCTTCAGTGCGGCTTCTTTCTTTGCCTGCCGGGCTTCTTTCTTTGCTTGCCGGGCTTCTTCCTTTGCCTTGTACATCCCGTCATAATCTATTAGTTTTATATCTTCCCACATCTTTTTATCCTCTTTAAATTCAGTATACTGTGAGTATAATTCATCGTGCAACCGTTGAGTCAAGCGAATCACATTATCCAGGTCCCCGCGGCTCATTTTCCCTTGCTTCTCACTCCGTTCCGCAGCCCCGATAATATCCTTCAAAAGCCGTTTCATCTGCTTCGCCAGGCCCCTCCGCACCGCGCCGTTTTTGGCCCTCTTCACTTTCCCGCGTAATTTCAAGACGCAGAAGGGCAGTAGTATCCCCATGTTCCGCTTTTCCAACATAGCTACGGTATACTTAGGGAACTTAAAACTCGGCGCTTCATAAGAAAACAGGCCCCCTGATGACAATTCAAAGGAAATGATCTCCTTGTCGGCGGTACTGCCGATGGTTTCCCAGTAGATAACACGGGCATCGGGCAGTTTTAAACGGAGGATATGGTCCTGTTTCAAGACATTTCGCTGTCCTTCATTCATAATATACCGAAATATCCGTACACCCATGTCCTCGTCGTCTGAAATCTGTGCTTCGATAAGGTACGAATGGCATCCGTTAATGACGATAACCATATCCGGCTGGGAATGTCTCAAATTAGTATCCACGGTTTCGGTACTGGGACGAGTAACCGTGTGGTTCAGGGGATGGCGGGTCCCAAACATGCCGTTGATAAAATGAATCACCGCGCGGTCGGAGAGACCCATGAGACATTTGAAGACCCTATCGAAAAGCTGAAAGGTTTTACGTTGTTCCAAGGAATACACCTGTCTTAACAAGAGGTATAAGCTCCCTCCTGCGGAAGCATATACCTATTATTGGGGTCTCCGTGCATACTGCTTCAATGAAAAGCCGGCTGTTAGCCCAGCGGTTTTACTTTTGAGTCCCCTCAGAAAAGGGGCTTTTTTGTAAATTTGACATTTCTAGTCTTTCGTAAGTCATTGTATTATAAAGACTTAGGATTTCAAAAAAAGGTCTAAATTTACGGAAACAGAGTTTTCGGAGGGGACTCAAATTTAAAAAATTCAACCGCTAAAGGCGCGAAAAAACACGAAAAAGGAAAGTACCCTCCTTCCAAGTACCGCGAAAATACCCAAATTTGAAGAAATTTAACCGCTAAGTACACATCGAACCATCGAACCTTCGGTTCGATGGTTCGCGAACACAAAGGAAGGACGGAGTCCAGAGGGTTGCCCTCCCATTCTTCTTCCCTTTGTGCACGCAGACCATAGGTCTGATGTGCCCCGGAACCCCTAGGTTCCTTTGCGGTAAAATTTCTTCGTTCTTAAGTTTGGGTCAAGAATAATGCTCTGCCTCCCCCGCGTGAGCGGGTTTTTGGAGTTTGTGAGGCTTTGCCCAAAAATCGTATAAATTTGCAATTTATTGCAAATTTATACCCTGCAAACTCCCATCGAACCAAAGGTTCGCGGAGCCCCGTTAATCGGAATTTTTGCATGAAGGTGTGCCAAAGGCACACTGAGCAAAAATTCACCAAAGGCCCATCGGACACGAAGTGTCCGCGGCTGCTAGGAGTTTGTTGCGCTTCGCGCATAAAATGGTATAAATATTCATAAACATGAATATTTATACCTTACAAACTCCGAAAGCATGCCCATTGATCGGGATTTTTTGCATGAATATG
>JAISQR010000277.1 GCA_031274035.1 Treponema sp.
CCATGCTCTGCGCCTTTGTTTCGTCCTGGATTCTGGCGAAGCGGAATACAAAACCTGTCCCGGCGGTTTTGACCCTTCTCCTTGTCCCCTGGGCCGCGCGGCTCATAATCGCCCTGCCCAGGTTCCCCGTCTCCGGCCCTGCCCCGGCGCTGGATTCCCTGCTCCTTGGGTTTGACCGCAACCGCTTTGTGTTCCTCCCGCCTTTTTATTGGGCCGCCCTGACCACTTTCTTCGCGGCCCGTTCCCGGAAGTTCCTACGCGGCGATATTGCCGCCGCCCAGGGACTTCTCCTGGTTATCTTTTGTGTGATGAGGAGCGCGGACCAGGAGGCCTACCGCTGGCCGGTTTTGATGATAGCCCTTTTCGCCGCCGTAGTTTTTCTACAGTTGGCGTCTCTTTTACTGTCGCTTCCACCCGAATACCGGATACGAAAGACAGAAAAACTGCGGGCGTCAGTAATCCTGTTCATCCTGGTGCTGATCGGGGGCGTCTTTATGATCCGGCCATCCCAGGAGGGAGCGGTTGACAGGGGAGGCGGACTGTTGCAGCCGAATCTTTTCCGCTTTGATTTTTCCCAGATACTCAGGCTGGAAAGCGAAATCAGGATGAACGACGATCTGGTCCTTATCGTCCGCAGAGAATTTGACGGCTTCAACATTTTGCTGCGCCGTTTTGTTCTTTCAGGGTACAGCGCCAAGCAGGGATTCTACCGCCACGAGACGATAGACGAGGCGGTCCATCCCCAGCGGCTGCCCGACAGACGGACCAGATTGAATCCGGCGCCGGTCAAAAGTTACCGGATCATGGAGCAGGAATACTTTCTGGTTAATTTTGATTCTTCCGCGTTTATCGGCATGAACGAGCCGGTAGAAATAGTACCCTTTGAAAGCTGGGACGCTTCCTCGTTTAGTTCCGCCTATGCCGTTCAAAGCCATGTCGGCGATTCATTTTATCCCTTTGAACTTATGGACGCGGTTCCCGCGCGCACCGGAACCGGATCATCCGGAGGGGCTTCTGAAGAGCAATTCGGTCCCGAAGACCTGGGGCTAAAACCCGAAGACTGGGCGTATTACACCGAATACGGCGGAGACAAGCGGATCGCCGCTTTTGCCGGGGAGATTACCGGCGGGCTTACGAACTATTGGGAAATGGTTCAGACGATTTATGAGCGGCTTAAATACGGCGAATACCGGTACAGCCTTAAACCCGGCATTGCGCCGGACGGGGATCAACTGGGGTACTTTCTTTTTGAAGCGAAGAAAGGGTACTGTTCCTATTATGCCTTTGCCATGACACTTCTTCTGCGTTCTTTGGGAATCCCTTCGCGGGCGGCGGTTGGTTTCTTTATCGACCCCGAACAGAACACCTTTGACTATTACCCTGTCCGTTCCGATATGGCGCACGCCTGGGTTGAAGTTTACTTTCCTCAATACGGCTGGATTGAATTTGATCCGACTACGGAGCAGCTTGCGGAAGACGAGGAGTTCCGTTTTTCATCGGGGGTTCCGCGGGAGCTTTTTGAACGGCTCATGAAAGAGATACTGGAAAACCGCGCCCGGCTTACCCCCAAAGAAGGAGGGGATGATGATCCCGGCGCGGTTTCCCTGTCGTCTCTGGGCAGGAGCGCCGGCAGGTTCATACGGGAACGCTGGGCTTTGCTGCTTGCCGGGTGTCTGGCCGTCATCTTCATTGTTATGAGGGCGGGTCTGTTCATCGCGGCGGGCCTTGCGGGGAACCCCCGGAAAAAGGCGGTCCGCCTCTGGTCCCACGCCCTCCGCCGCCTTGCCCTGGCCGGATTTGGGCGCAGACCCGCCCTTATGGCGGAATCCGAATGGGCCCGCGCGTCGGACGAAAAGCGGGACCTGGGGGTGTACATCCTCTACCGGGACGCCTCGGCCGCCCGCTACGCTCCGTCGTATACTCAGGATGATCTTACGGAACTGCGGAATCACTACGCTTTGTTCTCGCGCCGCTACAGTAAAACTGTCGCCCTGTACCGGCGGGTCCTGGCATGGCTGTGTCCGCCGCTGGCCTTAGCGCTGGGGCCGGGTAAAGATAAAGGCCGGGGCGATTCCGGCCCTTCGCGGCCCGGAGGGTCCGCCGGCATACCGGCGGGACTGCTCCTGGCCCTGCTCTTAGCTTTCGTCCCCGGCGATGTTCGCGCACAGAACGGAAACGCCGGGCCCGCACCTGATACCGCATCGGAGATCGCTTCTGAAGCCGAAGCCCTGTTTGAAGCGGCCGCGGAAGCGCAGCGATCCGAATTCTGGGAGCGGGCTATAGAGCTTTACTCTCAAGGCGCAAAGCTCTTCCCCGGAGATTCGCGGTTCCCCTGGGCGCTGGGTTCTCTCTATTACAGCCGCAAACTGTACGGCCTTGCCTGGGATGAATACCGCAAAGTAGAAACGCTGCTCCCCTTTGAACCCGATGTCCTGTACCGGCTGTCCCGCACCGCCGGATACCTCAACCGGGACGCGGTTTCGGCCGAATACCTGGAACGGGTCCTTGCCATCGCGCCGGATCACCGGGAGGCTATAGGCAGCCTCGGCTGGATGTATTACAAACTCCACCGTTTGAAAGAAGGGGAACAGCTTCTTGAAGCGGCGCTGGAACGGTTTGGGCCGGACCCGGATTTCTCCATGACCTTGGGAACAATCTATTCAGACATGTTCCGGTACGAAGACGCCAGGGCGCGCTATCTGGAAGCCATAGCCGGCGGCGAAAACATCGGCGACCGTGAATTCACCGCGGTAGCCCATTACAACCTTTCGATACTGGAAAGCCGGTTCTACAAGTACGGCGAAGCCTTTGACCGGACCAGCGCGTCCCTGGCCTCCCGAAACCGGGCGTCCGGCAGGCTTGCCCAGGGAGAACTGTTCCTGCGCCGCATGGAATTGTCCCGCGCCTTCGCCGAATATCAGTCGGCCTATGAAATTGATACCTCCCCCCTCTCCAAGGTAAACCTGGCTCAGGCTTATCAGATAGCGGGCCGTCTGGAGGAAGCCCGGCTTTACGCCGAGGACTGCCTTGCGTTAGGGGACCTGTCGTGGATGCTCAACTACGGCATAGACCCGGACCGCTACAAGCGGGACCTTCATGAAATCCTCCATGATACCTATACCGGTCTTGCCAGGACCGAAGAACGCATGATCTACGGAACCGCGGTAGAAGCGGTACGGGGATTTTTCAGGCGCTGGGTTTACCGGTACAAGGCCGTGTCGCACCGGTTCCTCTTTCAAAAATACAGCCGTATCGCCGCCGGCGCTTACAGCGCCTCTTTCGGCGGCGGCAGTATTACCGGCGGCGATTCCCGGAATGAGTTGAGTCCGGACGCATGGACACAATACTACAACGCCTTCGAGACGTATCCCCAAAGGGCGCTGTCCTATCTCAGGAACGCGCGGGACCATGAGGTTCCCCTGATACCAGAGGCCGCCCCAAGTTATGACGTTGAAGAAGGCGTCCTCCTTAAAGATAGTGAACTTCTCCGCCGCGGCATCTACGGTTTTGATCCCCAGTGGGAACGCGACATGATTGCCGATACGTACAGCGAATTGTATTCGCTCCTTAAAGGCAGGAGCCGGCGTTTTGAGCGCTATGATGCGGCCGAACGGATCTACGCCCTGAACCGGGGCGCCCTTCGTCAAAAAGGCATAGAGCTGCCGGTGGAACTCACCATCACTGCCGCGGGCGGGGACGGCGGAACCACGCGGGCGCTGCGGCGAACCTTGCGGAAGATGGGGATTACGGCGCATCCGGCAGACGGTGCAGCGCCGGATGCTTTTCTCCCTCGCTTCCGGCTCAGTATTACTACAACAGGCGGGGAAGCCCGCTGTGTCCTCTATGACGGAGGCCGGGGCGTGGATGTGTTCCGTCAATCCATACCCCTGGAGTCACTATCCCGCCGGGACCTCAGCGCCTTTGCCCGGACTTTGGGGAACGGCATATTCGTTGAAGAATAGTAACTATTCAGTCACCTGCGGGGGGGGATCGATGGCACGTACATCACAGGTGTAACGCCCGGCGACAGTTTTATCCTCAACGATAGTGACTTCAAATTGTTTACCTTCCCTCACCGCTTTTTTTATTTTGTATAAAACAATTGCCGCATACACAAAAAAACCAATAACAAGACCAGTGACAATCGCCCATGGGATAATTGCATACCAATCAGAGATCTCCTTGCTTATTACGAAAACCGTAACCGCACAGGCAGCCAAATAAAACAAAAACGAATACATCCCGACAATACGTAATGTTTCGTTCTTTTCATACAAAACCTTTTCATCGTCCATAGAAATCCTCCTATGGGTTCAATTTGACAAAAATCATTATTCCAGAACGCTGCTCTTTGCCCATTTATTAAGAATTGCGGTTAATACTACTACACAGACAATATTTCCTCAATTACCGCGATGGATTTTATCGACTTCCATGAAAACAGGTAATCGGCCTTCGCCTCTACGATTTGTTCGGCTATCGCGTACTGACACCCCTCGGACTTTAGTCCGCCGCGTCTATCGTGATGATACTGCCTTTCAACGCAAACATGGCCAATAACTGCGGTATTGCCGTTATTGTGGAAACTTCGTTTCCCTTGCTCTTTTCGTCCGTTTTCACCTGGGCCAACACCAACCGGTTATCGGCGGCCCACGCGCTTACCACATGCGCCGCCTTTAGACAGGCGAACTTGTCGGCGCTGCCCCGTATGGTTTTCCCGTCCACCGCCACAACTTCCCGGTTTATCGGAAGCCGCAAGTCTTGTATCCACCGCATAAAGCGCGCTTCCAACTCTTCCGGTTTCAGCCGCGCGAACACCAACCGGTACGCATCGTGCTTGGGTATCCCGTTCTTCAAGGGCAGGAAATTTTTCAGCCAGTCCTGCTTCGCCTTCCCCTAATCCTCAAGCAACGGTAACGTTGCCGTCTTCCCAGCCCTCGGCCATGCTCATAAACGCCAGTATCGTAATGATGATAACTTTGTTCAAAGGATACAGCTTTTTCCGCTCTATGCGCGGGTCTTTCACGTCTTTGAAATACTCCGCCAGCGGCGCTATGGTTCTTGTTTCCATGGTTCCCCTCACAAAAAAATCAACTTTGCTTTATCATCGCATATATCGTGCCAGTTTTATAGCCAATTCAAGAATTTTTAATGCGCTCGCCCCGCCCTCTTGAATGGATAGCCTCCTATCGGTATACTATGTTTATTAAGCTGCCGGTCTGGCGCCCTTGGAGATTTTTTGCTCAGAGAGCCTTTGGCGCACATCCATGCAAAAAAACCTGAAGAGGATATGCTGTACTCTTCGAGTATTCGAAGTTTGTAAAGTATAATCGAACCAAAGGTTTGTATTCATTTTATGAATACTTATACTATATTTATGAGCAAAGTGCAACAAACTCTAGGAGCCTGTTGCACTTGTAGGTTTTTATGACCTTTTTTAGCAAAAAAGCCATAAAAACCACGATTATCCGGCATCCTTACGCAGTTTGTAAGGTAAAAACCGCCTAATCGGCAGTTTTTTGAGGTTTTATGCGCGAAGCGCAACAAACTGCTAGAATAAGGAGACCGCATGAAAAAGAGGAATATAGCGGGTGTTATAATCACCCTAATATTGATGAGTATACTTTTAACTTCCGCCGGCGGAAGAGAGGGGCGGGGAAGCCGCGGGACGGGAAGTACACAGGGCGCGGGGGGAACCATACGCTTTGGTATCTCTACGGAACCTGCTACCTTGGACCCTTTAAGCCCTTCCAATACGGCGGACGGACGGAGCATCCTCTTCAATGTGTACGAGGGCCTTGTAAAGCCCGATACCGACGGCAGCCTTAAACCGGCGGTTGCGGAAAGCTATACCATTGAGCAGAATGGACTTCTGTATGTTTTCCGCCTCCGCAAGGGCATCAAATTCCATAACGGCGCGGATATGAAACCGGAAGATGTTGCGTTTACCTTGAACAGCGCCGTCAAGGCGGGTTTTACGGGTTTTACCCAGGTTTCAAACGTAGAGATTAGGCCGGACGGGAGCATTGCCATTAGCCTTAAAGCGCCGGAAAATGATTTTCTTCCCTATTTGACCCTGGGAATTGTACCGGCGGATAATCCTGACCGCGAGAAGAACCCCATAGGGACAGGCCCTTTTGCCATTGAAAGCTATGCCGTTCAGCGTTCCCTTACCCTGGTTAAGAACCCCAACTACCGGCAGCCGGGTCTGCCGCATCTCGATAGGGTTACCTATGTCTTCACCGCCGATTCCGATGCGCTGCTCTTGGCATTGCAGGCGGGCAGCGTAGACGCGGCCAATATTACCGGTTCCCTTGTACAGCAGCTTGATCCCGCAAGGTTCGATATAGTGTCGAGTCCTTCCAACGCGGTACAGCTTATGGCCCTTAACAACGAGGTCAAGCCGCTCGATAATCTCAAGGTACGCCTTGCCATCAATTATGTGATAGATATACCGGAAATAATTGACGCGGCCTTCTACGGCAGGGGTGAACCTTCGGGCAGCCCTATCATACCGGCCCTTTCCCGCTATTATGAAGCGGGCCTGGTAAACCCCTATCCTGTGGATACGGAAAAGGCCAGGACGCTGCTTGCCGAGGCTGGCTATGCAGGCGGCTTCCCCCTGGAGATCATCGTGCCTTCAAACTACATTATGCATGTTGATACGGCCCAGGTGATAGTTAATCAACTCAGGAAGATTGGTATTAGCGCCAATATCAAGCTGGTTGACTGGGCTACCTGGCTATCCGATGTCTACCGGGGCCGTAAATATGAGGCAACCATCATCTCTCTGGATGCGTCCAATATCTCCCCTCGGACCTTCCTCTCGCGCTACCGTTCCAACGGCGGAAGCAATTTCCTCAATTTTAAGAACGAGGAATTTGACCGGGTGTATGATGAAATTGTAGCGGAACCGGACGATGACAAACGGATAGTCCTTTACAAGAGGGCCCAGCGTATCATTTCGGATAACGCGGCGGCAGTCTACATTCAGGATATCTATAACTTCAGCGCCTTTACCAAAGGCCGTTACGGCGGTATAGTAAACTATCCGCTCTATGTCTTCGATTTTGCGCCGGTATACCGTATTCAATGAACTTTATCTGCAAAAGGCTTATAATAACGGCGATCACCCTTTTTCTGGTTTCCTTTATTACCTTTGCGGCGTTTAATGTCATTAGCGGTGATCCTGCTACGCTTATCCTGGGTACCGAGGCGACGGATGAACAGGTAGCGGCCCTCCGTATAGAGATGGGCCTGGATCGCGGCCTTCCTGAACAGTACCTTTCCTGGCTTTTGAAATTCCTCACCGGCAGCCTGGGAAATTCGATGCGCTTCCGGGGGGCGTCTATTTCCGATATGGTTCTGGAGAGGCTGCCGGTTACTTTTTCCCTTGCCGGTCTTTCCTTTATCTTTATTATCCTTATCTCAATGCCCCTTGCCCTTTTCGGTATGGGCAAGAATAATTATTTTATCGATTTTTTGATGAATACCTATACGACGCTGACCATATCAGCGCCGAACTTCTTCCTTGCCGTCATTTTTATCTGGATATTCGGCGTCATTCTAAGGCTCTTTACTCCCGGCGTCTATATCCCATACAACGAAGACTTCGGCGGCTTTATCGGCTACCTCATCTTCCCCAGCCTGGCTATTGCCGTGCCGAACGCCGCTATGGTCATCAAATTCCTCCGCGGCTCCCTGTCCCAGGAACTGGATAAGGCCTATGTCCGTACCGCTTACAGCAAAGGCGGACGCCGACGCCGTGTACTCTACGGTCATGCCCTAAAAAACGCGCTTATACCGGCCCTTACCCTCCTGGGCATGATCATCGGCGATATCTTCTCCGGCAGCATAGTTATAGAGCAGGTCTTTACAATCCCCGGTATAGGCCGCCTTCTTATCGCCTCTATCGGTTCCCGCGATTACCTTCTTGTACAGACTCTGGTCGTATATATCGCGTTTATCGTCGTGCTGGCAAATACCCTGGTGGATGTCGCGATACAGCTCGTAGATCCCAGGATCAGGATAGGGAGCGGGGATTAGAATTACCGTCTTTTATCTGCCGCCCCCTTTAGGGCATTTTTGGCGGCAAAATTATTGAAAACAGTACAGCATAATAGAAATATGTGCTGTTTTTCGCAGCAAACCGAATAAAATTTGGCGGCAATTTTACTTTTGAGTCCCCTCCGAAAAGGGACTTTTTTGCAAATTTGACATTTCTAGTCTTTCGTAAGTCATTGTATTATAAAGACTTAGGATTTCAGAAAAAGGTCGAAATTCACAGAAACAGAGTTTTCGGAGGGGACTCGCTTTTAAGAAATTCAACCGCGAAAGGTACGGAAAAACACGAAAAAGGAAAGTACCCTCCTTCCAAGTACCGCGAAAATACCCAAATTTGAAGAATTTTAACCACAACGTACACAAAGAACACGAAGGACGGAGTCCAGAGGGTTGCCCTCCCATTCTTCTTCCCTTTGTGCACGCAGACCATAGGTCTGATGTGCCCCGGAACCCCTGGGGTCCTTTGCGGTAAAATTTCTTCGTTCTTAAGTTTGAGTCAAGAATAATGCTCTGCCTCCCCCTCGTGAGCGGGTTCTTGGGCTCGCCATTCTTTTTCTTCCCTTCGCGGTTGTTTTCTTTTCGTACATTTCGTGTTTTTCGTGGTTAAAAGTAAAACCGCTGAATATAAGCGGGGATGATTGAAACAGAAAATATCCGGCCAAGAAATATTCATTAAATTTCCCCCTTAAAACTCTTTTTCCTTTATTATATAATAAGTATATGAAAATACTCGTTATCGGTTCAGGCGGTAGAGAACATGCTATTGCGTGGAAACTGGCCTTATCAGACCATGTTGAAAGGGTATACCTTGCCCCGGGCAACGGAGGGACCGCAACTGAATTGAAGTGCGAAAACCTTGGCATGCCCGCAGGCAGCGACCCTGCAAGCCCGGAGGGACAAGCCTTTCTTACAGGGTTTGCGGCAAAGCAGGGTATCGGCCTCTGCGTGATCGGACCGGAGGCCCCGTTGGCAAACGGCATTGTAGACGCCTTCCGCTCAAAGGGGCTGCCCGTTCTCGGTCCAGATAAAAACGCGGCGCGGCTTGAGGCAAGCAAAGTATGGGCAAAGAACTTTATGGAAAAATACGGAGTGCGGACAGCAAAGAGTATAAGCGTACAGGATTACGGGGAAGCCCTGCGCCTTGCGGCGGAACATTTTAGCAAGTGCAATACATCCATCCGGCCCCTTGTAATAAAGGCCGACGGCCTTGCGGCAGGGAAGGGTGTAGTTATAGCGGAAAATTATGCCGAAGCCGAAGCCTGCGTCACTTCTTTTATGAAAGACGGCAGCTTGGGCGATGCCGGGAAGCGGGCGGTGTTTGAAAAGCACCTTTGCGGCAGGGAAGTTTCCGTATTGGCGGCGGTGAGCATAACTCAGGGGACAATGGAACATGCCGCTATCCTGCCTTTTATTCCGGCGCGCGATCACAAGCGGCGCTTTGACGGTGATACAGGGCCGAACACCGGCGGCATGGGGGCCGTTGCCCCTGTTCCTGATTTTACCCCGGAGGTAGAGGACGACTTCCGCGGGGCTGTCCTTGAGCCTACTCTGCGCGGTATAGCGGAGGAAGGCATGGATTACCGGGGTTTTATCTTCTTTGGCCTTATGGCGGCGGAAAAAAAATGTTTTCTGCTGGAATACAATGTGCGCCTGGGGGACCCTGAAACACAGGCCGTCTTGCCCCTTATGGATTCAGATTTTGCCCTGCTCTGCCTTGCCGCGGAACAGGGCAAGCTGCACGGCTTTCCGCTTGCATGGAAAAACGGCGCGGTCTGCGCCCCAGGGGCGGTAGCCGAAGGCTATCCCGGCGTATACCGGAAAGGCAATGCTATCACCATAGATCAGGATGCACTTGGAAAAACCGGAGCAAAGCTGTTTATAGCCGGCGCCCAGCGTTGTGGAGACGGCAGCCTTGTCAACTCCGGGGGCAGGGTGCTTACTATGGCCGCATACGGCCCTAATGCGGATGAAGCCTGTGAGCGGGCCTATCGCGCCCTTGACGCGGTGCGTTTTGAAGGTATGGCCTTCCGCCGCGATATAGGCCGCAGCAGGGGATGCCTGCCATGAACAAGGAAGATCCTCACCTATGGCGGCTGCTTTTGCAGTTCGTACTTATTATGATTAACGCGGTCTTTGCCTGTGCGGAGATTGCCCTTATTTCGGTAAATGACAACAAATTGGAAAAACTTGCAGCCCAAGGGGACAAGCGTGCATCGCGGCTCCTTGCGTTGACCAAACAGCCGGCCAAATTCCTGGCTACCATACAGGTAGGCATCACCCTGGCAGGCTTTCTTGGCAGCGCCTTTGCCGCGGATAGTTTTTCCGGCGTGCTTACGGAACAGTTCGTTTCGTGGGGGGTTAAAATCCGCAGAGAATACCTGGAAACTGTCTCCCTGGTATGTATCACTATCATCCTTTCCTTTTTTACCCTGGTACTGGGCGAGCTTGTTCCCAAGCGGATTGCCATGAAAAAAGCGGAAAAACTTGCCTTTGCAATGTCCGCTTTCATCTGGCTTATTTCAAAACTTTTTGCCCCTGTTGTCTGGTTTCTTACCAAATCTACCAACGCCCTTCTCAGGCTTCTCCGTATCGATCCCGAAGCTGAAGAGAAGGCCATCACCGAAGAGGAGATACGTATGCTGCTTGATATGGGCAGCGCAAAGGGAACCATTGACGAAGGCGAAAAGGATATTATTCACAATGTCTTTGAATTCGGCGATAAGACCGTTGCCGAAGTGATGACCCACCGGCTGGACACGATTCTCTTATGGCAAGATGAGAGCGACTCCGAATGGGAGAAAACCGTTATTGAAAACCGTCATAGTTACTATCCCGTCTGCGGCAAAGATCAGGATGATATTATCGGCGTTTTGCGTGCGCGGATTTTTCTTGCACTGCGCGACCGCAGCCGTAACGCGGTAATGGCCGAGGCTGTGCAGCCTGCCCAGTTTGTCCCCAAAACCATCAAGACCGATATACTCTTTAAAAAGATGAAGAAGAGCCGAAACCATTTCGCGGTAGTCCTTGACGAGTACGGCGGACTGAACGGCGTTGTTGCCATGAACGATCTGCTTGAAGAACTGGTAGGCGATCTGGAAGATGACAACATGGCGCCTCCTGAAGAGCCCGAAATTAAAAAAACAGGCCCCCTGGAATGGTGCGTAAACGGTGCGGTTTCGCTGGACAAATTAAACCGCGAAACAGGTCTGAATCTGCCTTCGGACAAGTACAATACCTTTGCCGGTTTTGTGTTCAGCCTTCTTGGACAGATTCCCGATAACGGCGAAACACCGGTTATTTCCACCCTCGCGGGTATAGAGATACAGATACTTGAAATCCACGGGCATAGACTGGAAAAGGCGCAGGTACGGATTCTTGACAAGGAAGGGGGAAAGGGGGGAGAATGAACTACCCCGCGCTGAAGGGCGAGGCGGTTGTTTTCTTTTCGTGCATTTCGTGGTTAAAAGTAAAACCGCGTATACGGGGGATTGGTTCCACCGTATACGCAAAGATTTCAAGGAGAAATCTTCAATTACCCCGCACCAAGGGGGCATTGCTTAATACAGAGAAGCCGCGGCATTGGACAACTTTGTTTGTATTTGAGTAAGCTTTGCCATTTGTGCCGCCGTTAATTCAGCCGAAGCATCACCGAGTCTTTCAGCTAACGATTGGGCTTGTTCCATAAGAGACGCCGCGGTTGTCATGGCAGTTAAATCACCGCCTACCGCCTTTTGCATTGTAGCAATATAATCGTCTACAAATTTTTCATAATCATTCAACAATTTATCCCAGTCAGTACCAGAACTGCTTGTTGTTGATGGCGGTGCGGACGACGAAGACGCGGACACTTGAGCTTGCCTTTCTTCATCATTTGGCTCTACTTCAGTAATATCCGCAGCCGTTCCGCTTCTGGCGGGGGAGGCTGTATTACTTGTACTTGTACTTGTATTGCTGCCGCTTGATGCAGAATCATTACTTTTACTGCATCCCATGATCGCCAAGCCAAATACCAGCGCCATACTGAACACTGCCGTTAGGAACATTTTCTTCCGGTTTTTGTAGTTTTTCACAACTATCTCCTTAATCTTTAGGGGTTATAAATAGTTTTTTGTACTATAGAGTCATTCCCAAAATCGAAGTTTCGGGAAAACTTCGCGAGCTAATACAAAATAGGTAGGGCGGTTCAAACTCCCACAGGCTCCTAGCTTATCTTGTTTGTAATGGTTGTCATTGCCTTATTATATCTCTCGGTTAATTGAAGCAGCTTCGCGCTATCCGGAGCGGTCCAAGCCGCGTCGCTCTGAACAGTTTGGGCTTTTTGGGTAAAATCCAACGCCTTCTGCTGAAGGGGCATCATGTCCATGGCAGAAATGGTATTTTTCTTTGCGAGCGTTTCCGCCTCAACCACATAGGCTTCATAGGATTTTAAGTAATCGTCTACTGCTTTCCTGTTGCCCGCCGCAAAAATTGTAACCTGTCCCAAAACAAGGAACAGAACTAATGTGAAAATAAGGGGTTTCCAGATTTTCATAATATCCTTTACGTTTAAAGTCCGCGCGACTATTGATTCGGTTGTCCGTCCGATCTACGGACAGATTGATAAAAGGTAAAAAAACCTCAAAAAACTGAAGTTTCCCAACGCTCCTAAACTATATATAATAAAAATGGCCTTGTCTTCAATGAAAACTCACAGGTTTATACTTTTTTATGAATTTACGCTTTTTACGTCCTGCCGCGGCTATGATTTTTGATCTTGAAACTGAAAAACGCCGCCGCCGCCCGCAGCGGCCTTATGGCCTTATAGTTGGGATTAGAATTTTGTTGAAACTCCTACACGCAGTGAAAACACGGTTCCTCCGTTTCCGGCTGTGCCAAAATACAAATCGATAATACCCGTAAGGCCTATATTTTCATTAAACCAATAGCTTCCGTTTACATCAAAGCCAAAGCCTCCGTCAACTAATGAAGTTGGAACAGCCATTAATTTTCCTCCAACACTCCAATTATCGGCATCATAAGTATATCCAGCGCCGAAGGGGTGTAGATTAAGCCCCAAGTCTGAAAACAAGAAAATGTTTTGAACACCCAAGGTTACCCCGATGCTGTTCACAAAATCAACATCGAAGGACATTGCCATACCGCTTATACTGCTTCCGCCTCCTGAGGCTGAACCAAAGCCTAAACCAAAAGTCGGTTTTATATAGCCTTTCCTTTCCTGTGCGAAGGTACCGGCAGCACAAACCAGCATAAGAACCAAAGAAACAAAAACAATTTTTCCCTTCTTCATTTATAAAACTCCTTTGTGGCATTTCCCACCGTTATATTTTACATGAAACAACCCCGCGCTGTATTCAGTGTTTACGCACAAAAACGAAAAAAATATAAAGAATTGTAAAAATTAAGAACCCTCAAGGCAAGCCCTCAACTTGGCCCACAATTCAAAGATTGATTACCAATCTTTAGGAAGAATTTAACCGCAAAGGGCACAAAGGGGCTTAATGCTCCAGATTCTTTCAGCAATTTATGTCTAAAAAGACGACAGAACACTCCATACTTAGCGGTTTTTTCTTGTTCCGGCGTTGAACCATCTTTCGTCTAGGAGCCTGTGGCTCCTTTGGGAGTTTGCAAGGTATAAATATTCATGTTTATGAATATTTATACTATTTTATGCGCGAAGCGCAACAAACTCCCAAAGGAGTCCCGTTAATCGGAATTTTTGCATGAATATGCAAAAATTTACCAAAGTCCCACAGGCTCCTAGGAGCCTGTGGGACTTTGGAGGGATCGACACGCCGCCGCCTCTTCCGGTAAAATTCCCCTATGAGTACACGACTGGTAAACATAGACCGGGTCCCATGTTTTTTCCGCCTGATTTGCGGGAATGGCTGCCTGAAAATCATCTGGCTTATTTTATCGTAGACATCATAGAGCGGCTTGACTTGCAGAGATTCAAACTCAACCGGCGGGGGAGCGGGGATGAACAATACCCGCCGGCAATGATGCTGGAGCTGTTGGTGTATTGTTATATAATCGGGATATTCAGTTCCCGGCGGATACAGCAGGCGACCTATACGGACGTGGCGGTG
>JAISQR010000378.1 GCA_031274035.1 Treponema sp.
GAACTTCCGCAACGGCATAAGTTTGGCGGAGGAATACGGGTTTTTGAATTTCAAACAAGGGAAGATTTTCTGCTTTTTGTTATCGCTCATGCCAGAGGCGGTTAAAAGTAAAACCGCTGATTTCTTCAATCTGCCCATTGACACAGATACGCATAATTTGATAAAAAAAGATGCGGGAGAATTAGTTATGAAAACATTCGGAGGAAAAGTTCTCTTTCTGGATAGAAATGACATCAACACCGATGAGATTATTCCGGCAAAGTATTTGAACGAAAATACTAAGGAAGCGGTTAAGCCTTATCTTCTGGAAGATCTTAGACTGCCGGGTTTTGATCCTGCCAGAGATACCCAAGGGATAGGCGCTATTGTTTCCAGAGCCAATTTTGGCTGCGGTAGTTCCCGCGAACATGCACCCTGGGTCTTGGAGCTAAACGGTATCAACATAGTTGCCGCCGAGAATTTTGCCCGTATTTTTAGGCAGAATATGTATAACTGCGGCATGATCGCGGCAGAGTTGCCGGTACAGGCTCTGGAAGAGCTTTTCCAGGAATTTGCGGGGATACATACAGAGCTTACCGCGGATACGGAAAAGGGGCTTCTTACTTTTAAGTCGGGACAAAAGATAAAAACTGTTTCCTTTGTCCTTCAAGGTTTTGAGAAGGCCCTGGTCGACGCAGGCGGCTGGGTTGAGTATGCAGCCGGGAAGTATTAGCGGAAAACCAGGAGCCTGTGGGACTTTGGTGAATTTTTGCATAAATATGCAAAAATTCCGATTAACGGGGCTCCGCGAACCGGAGGTTCGATGGGAGTTTGCAATGTGGAAGACAGTGATTACCCCGCGTTTTGGGGATATGGATGTTTTAGGACATATCAACAACACGGTATTGGCGATCTGGTTTGAACAGGCGAGGAATCCGCTCTTCAGAATTTTTAGTCCGGATCTCACGCTTAACCCCGAGACATTTCCGCTCATCATGGCCCATACCGACTACGATTTTGTCGATGAGCTTTTCCTTCAATACGAGGTGGAAATACATAGCGGGGTAAGCCGTATCGGGAATAAATCTTTTACTATTTACCACGAGGCTTGGCAGCAGGGAAGGCTCTGTGTGAAAGGTCATGCGGTGATAGTCTACTATAATTTTAAAGTAAAACAATCTGTCCCCATTCCCGAGGATATCAAGAAGCAACTGGAACCCCATCTGATGCCGGATATTCAATAGCAGCCTGTTATAGGGAAACTATTGATATTTGAGGCGGTTCCAATATCTGACATTTTGGAACCGCTTCATTTGAAAAATTTTAACCATGCCTTTATGCGCCTTCGCGGTTAAAATTATTTTCTTGTCATTTAGTACAATCAAGGACTACCTCAATTCCCCTGCGGCCTTTATCATTTCTTCCTTTGACGGATTTTTGCGGTTCTTTTTGGACACCTCAATGATGAGCTGATAAAGGTTGGTCTTTTCCGCCTTTGCAACTTCTTTGAAAAGTCCCAGGAAGTTGGAATGGCACCCGGCATAGCCGAGGATAAGATCCTGGGGGCTGATTGCGGCCCTGTAATTATGTTGTGCCATCGCCGGGGCCAGGGTGGTATCTATAAATTCAAGCAGGCCCAGAAAGTTGATTGTTTGCGAAGGGTGCATACCCAAGCGACCGCTTTCGTGAGGGAGGCTTGCCGCGGAACTAACAGGTATGCGCCCTGAGTCAAATACCTTACCAGAACAACATACATCGGGGCGCGCCCCGGTGTTGTTGATTTCTTTCAGTTTCCGGTTCCGTTGAAACAAGGCGGCGGCCAGCTCGGTGGGCAGGTTTCCGGCGCTTCTGGCCATGCCTAATAAACCGCAGTCCAGCTCGGCGGCGCCGCTTTTTTCGGCGGCCAGGGCATTGGCCGCGGAAAGCCCCAGGTTGTTATGGCCATGAAAACCTACGGGGATGGAAACGGTTTTTAGCAACTCTTCAATATATTCCGCTACCTGATCGGGGGTCATGGTTCCTGCGGAATCCATAATAGTTACGGCTCCCAAGCCCCAGTCTTCAAGTTGCTTTGCTTCCCGGGCTAAATCTTCTGCCGAAAGAATATATCCCTTCATCAGTGAATAACGGGGAAACATTTTGTATTTCCGGATCAGGGCGATGGCATTCTTTGCGGCATTCCCGTCCCCCGCATTGGCGCCGATTCGCAGGAATTTCATTCCCTTTGAAGCGGCCAGGGCGATATTTTTTTCTTCGGCATTTTTAACACCGACAAACATGCCTATTTCCCCCTGGGAAAGAAAGGGCTGGGCCAGATCCAGATATTCCTGATCCGTGAGGGGAGCGGTTTTTCCGTCCGCTTCATAAGCGCCTATGCCATAAGCGTTGCCGTATTCAATCCGGGTGATATGGTTGTCCAGTAATCCCCGCAGTATCATCAGGGTTAGATCCCGCGGGAATCCGTTTCCCAATACATTTCCGCCGTCCCGCAAAGTACAATCAAATAACCGCATAAATTATTCCTCCTGAGCTTCGAGGCTTTCCCAAAACTACAGTTTTGGGAAAGCCTCCTTCGTCTCTTCTATAAATCAAAGGCCGCCCGGTATTTTTCACCCAGTTGCTTGAGCTCCTGGTAAACCGTTTCCGGTATGGCAATGCCCTGCTCCCTCCGTTCCGCCGCCCGCTTCCATTCAATTTCACCGGGCATGAAAATTTCCGCTACCCCCGGATTTCTGGGAAGGGCCTTAATCTCCCGCCTTATCTGATCCGCCTTTTTTTTGAACTCCTCTGGGGGCAGAAATTTTGAAATGTCGATACAGGAAAAAATGTGGCCCACATTCTGGGGATTTACAAAATCATTCCACATATTCCCCAGATGAGGCCCAAACTGGGCGCCGCTGAGCGCTCCGCAGAGAATATCCACAAACAGGGCTATGCCGTATCCCTTGGGGCCTCCTATGGGCAGTACGGTTCCCTTCATTCCTTCCTGGGGATCCGTGGTGGGCTGCCCCCCGGCGGTAAGCGCCCAGCCTTCGGGTATGGGTTTTCCCAGTTTAGCCGCCATGATCACCTTGCCCATGGCAACGACGCTGGGGGCCATATCCAGAATAATGGGCTCCGCACCGGTGGGTACGCCGATGGCTACGGGATTCGTTCCCATATATGCCTGGAAACTTCCCCAGGGGGCAATGTTGGGGGGCGCGTTAGTGGCGGTGATTCCTACCATGTTCTGCTCCGCCGCCATTTTAACGTAGTAGTATGCCATGCCGAAATGATTGGAATGGTTTACGGTGATGAAGCAGGAACCGTTCTGTTTTGCCTTATCAATGCAGATCTGCATGATCCGCTTGCCGGCTACCATGCCCATTGAATTACACGCGTTAATTGCCGCGGACCCGGGATACTCCCGCTCAATCTCTATCTTGCAGACAGGATTAACCACTTGTTCTTCCAGTCGTTTAAGATAGATGGTCATTCTGCTGACCCCGTGGGATTCCACCCCGCAGAGATCCGCATCGACGAGACAGTCAGCGACGATTAACGCTTCATCTTCGGGCATACCTTGGGTTTGCAGCAGGCGCCGGCAATAATCCTTCAATGGTTTCCAGTTTACAAGACGGGTTTCCATAGATTCTCCTGCCGCTAAATATACTGGTTATAGATTACCTTCAGGTTAGTGAAGAAATCCTTGTTGGTTGTTCCGATAGAAAAGGGACCCAGGCCGGACATTTTTATTCCGCCGAAGGGCATAAAGCTTTCACTTACCGAACCATGGTTGATATGCACCATACCGGATTGGCTTTCCCGCATGAACTTATAAATATTTGCCTGAACATCGGTGAATACGCAGGAAGCAAGACCGTACTCGCTGCTGTTAGCCGTTTCCAGGGCTTCCTCAAAGGAATCGACCCGTTGTACCGTCAGGACCGGTCCGAAAATTTCCTCCCTGGCTGCCGTCATGTCCGCCCTAACGCCGGTAATCAGGGTCGGCTCAATGTAAAAGCCCTTGTCGTACACGCCCCCTGAAAGATGATTTCCCCCGGCGGCAATAGTTGCCCCCTGTTCCCGGGCCTGCTGAATATACTCCATGATAGAGTCCCCGGCCTTTTTGTTAATCACCGGCCCTATGGTAACGCCTTTTTCCAGTCCGGGCCCAATCTTGTATTCCCCGCAGATGGCGGCGATTTCTTTTTCCAGTTCTTCGGCCTGCTGCCGCTTTACCAGCACGCGGCTGACGGCGGTACAGCGCTGCCCCGCATTGGCAAAGGCCGCCGCCGCGATAGATTTTGCCGCGGCCTGGATGCCGGCATAATCATAAACGATGGCGGGATTTTTACCCCCCATTTCAAGTTGAACCTTGACAAAATGCTCCGCCCCAATCTTGTTTATCTGCCGCCCCACCAGGGTGGAACCGGTAAAGGTGATGCCCCTGACAAGAGGATTCCCAGAAAGCGCGTCCCCAATCCGGCTTCCCCTGCCTATGATAAGGTTAACGGTCCCGGCGGGGAATCCCGCCTTCTCCACGAGTTCCAGCAAGAGGACGCTGCACCAGGGCGTATCGGAGGAGGGCTTTAATACCACCGTACATCCCGCCACAAGGGCGGGGATCATTTTACGCAGCGGCGTCAGAAGGGGGAAATTCCATGGAGCGATGGCGGCCACTACGCCGATGGGCTCCCGCACCACCGTATTGGTAACCCCCCGGCGTTCGCTGGGAAGGCTTATGCCCTGAAACCGGGTCGCCTCGCCGATCACATAACGGCACTCCTTAGCCCCCCGGGAAGGTTCCCCTATGGCTTCCGCCAAAGGTTTACCCTGTTCGCGGCAAAGACATTCCCCCAGGTAATCGATCTTTTCATCCAGAAGCGCGACAAAGCGTTCCACATATTGCGCCCTTTCCATGGGCAGGAGGCCGCTCCAGGCGGGAAAGGCTCTGTGGGCTGCCAGCACCGCAGCATCCGCGTCCCCTGGTTCCGAAAGGGGGAAGCTGCCGATTATTTCGTCATAATCCGCGGGGTTGCGGATTTCATAATACTTCCCCGACGAGGGAGCCGTCCATTTTCCATCGATAAAATTCTGATAGGTATTGCTCATTCTTTTACTCCATCCATGGCATTGATACAGATTTGAATCAGATCCGCTTCGTTGGTCTTTCGGGGATTGGATTTTACGTTATCGCTCTTCACGGCCTTGGCGGCGATTTCAGGCAGCCCGGCCTCATCTACCTTCCATTTTTTAAGTCCTTCGGTAATGCCGATATCCCTCAACAGATCCTTAACGGCCTTAACGGATTTTTTTGCCCCCTCCATTTGGGTAAGCCCCTGTACATCCTCGCCGAAGATTTTGGCAATTTCGATGTATTTTTCCGGCGCCGCGGAAAGGTTAAATTCCATAACCCAGGGCAGCAGAATGGCGTTTACCGTTCCGTGGGGAATATGGTATTTAATGCCCAAGGGGATGGCTAAGGCATGGGCGTTTCCCAGTCGGGTGATATTAAAAGCCAGGGCCGCAAGAAGACTCCCCATTATCATATCCTCACGGGCATTTATGTCCTTCCAGTGCCGTACCGCCTGACGGAGGGAACGGGCTATCAGCTTCATTGCGTGGAAGGCCATGCCTTCGGCAATAGGCTGACAGTTAGTGCTGGTATAGGATTCCATCGCATGGACCAAGGCGTCCATGCCGGTAGCGGCGGTGATTCCCGGAGGAAGGGTTTCGGTTAATTGGCTGTCCACAATCGCCAGGACGGGCATCACATTCCAGCCGCCTACGCTCAATTTAAGCCCCTGGGTTTTATCCGCAAGAACGGACCAGAAGGTTGCCTCACTGCCCGTACCCGCGGTGGTAGGAACGGCGATAATGGGCAGCGGCTGAACCGGCACTTTGCCAAAACCCACGTAGTCAAATATTTTCCCGCTGTTCGTACCCATTACGGCAATAGCCTTGGCGCTATCCATGACGCTGCCCCCGCCGACTCCAACGACTCCCCGGGCGCCAAATTCCCCGAGCATCTTTGTGCCCGCTTCGACCCCCTGAATCGTCGGTTCAGGTTCAACCTCGGAAAAGACAGCATAGGAAACGCCTGACTCCTTGAGTGATTTTTCCAGGCCCCCTAATATGCCCGCGTCCAATACCCCCTTGTCCGTTACCAGAAGGATTTTGTCCAAGCCCAGTTCCTTGATTTTTTCACCGGTCCGCAGGGCGGCGCCGCTGCCGAAGAATAATTCCGTGGGCAGTTTGTAGGTATACGTCACAATATTTCTCCTTATGATAAAATGATTGAGCCGGTTCTCCAAAATCGGTTATGTTAAACCGGCTCTTGCAGTTTTTCAGGCTACAGCCTTACAAAACTGCGGTTTTCATAGGTTGTAGTTCCAAAATTTGACATTTTGGAACTACCTCAATTTCCCGTTTTGGGAAAAACATGGATGAATAATTTCCGTTTTGGGAATTTTGGCGGCTTTTACGGCTAAAAACAGTACCGGCACACTCCATACAGCTTATAAAGCAAAGATCGTGCCATGATTGGGAAATGGGGGCTAATTATTTTTGAATTCCGCTAATTTTCGATAGAGGGTAGTTTTTCCGATGCCAAGGGCTTGGGCGGCTTTCAGTTTTCCCTTCGTAGTATTGCCAAACATCGTAACCGCCCTTAAGATTACTTCTTTTTCAAGATGATCCAATTCAAGGCGATCCGGGTTAGAAATTGAAAATTCCGCCTCCGGGCCTTTATCCATGGGAACCTCTTTTTTGGGGGATAAGAATTTTGACGGCAGGGAAGATATTCCTATAATCTCGTCGGTACAGATAAAGGCCAGATATTGAATCAGGTTTTCAAGCTCCCGGACATTACCGGGCCAGGGATACAGACGCAGCAGATCGAGAGCTTCCGGGGTCAACCGTTTCGGCGAAACCCCGGCAGAGCGGCTGCACTTTGCAAGAAACTGTTCGGTCAAAAGGACAATGTCTTCCCCCCGTTCCCGGAGAGGCGGGATAGTTATGGGAATAACATTGAGGCGGTAAAACAGATCCGGGCGGAAAGTACCGTCCTTTAGCATAACATCGAGATTCTGATTTGTGGCGGCAATGATTCGTATATCTACCTGCCGCTGTTTGGTCGATCCTATCCGTTCAATTACAAAATCCTGCAGCACCCGGAGCAGCTTTGCCTGTAAAGAAAGCGGCATATCCCCTATCTCGTCCAGAAACAGAGTCCCCCGGTGGGCAAGCTCAAATTTCCCCGGTTTGCCCCCTTTTATTGCCCCCGTAAAAGCCCCCTGCTCAAAACCGAATAATTCGCTCTCCAGCAGGTTTTCGGGTATGGCCGCGCAGTTTAGGGCAACAAAAGGATTTTCCCTCCGCCGGCTCATATTATGGACAGCCCGGGCAATCAGCTCTTTGCCGGTGCCGCTCTCCCCGGTAAGGAGCACGGTTAAGTTGTTTTCGGCGGATTTCATTATCAGGTCTTTCAGCCGGATAATACCCGGAGACTCCCCCAATATTGTTTGGAGGGTAACCGGCATCCCTACTTTGCGTATAGCCTTGGTTCCGATTTTATCCAGAGTTTTAAAATTGAGGACCTTTCCGACAGCGGCATTGTCACTGAAAATAGCGTTAACCGTTACGCCGTAATATTTTTGCCCGATCAAAATTTCGTCATAGAATACAAACCTGCCCTCCAAACGGTTCTGGTCAAGATCCTTTAAAAATTGGGATAAGAGTTCCGACCGGTTATTATTTGAAGAAATTCCCAGAATATCCTTTGCCGGTTGATTAGCCCGGGTAATATTGTCCTGATCGTCTACAATCAAGTATCCGTCGGAAATGGAATTCAGGATATGATCCAGCATGACCGAATGGGCTTCGATTTGCCGATAGAGCTTCTTTTCCTTTTGTTGGTTTTCGTACTCCTCCAGTTTAAGGGAAATAATATCCCCCATGTGCTGAACAAAGCTAAGGATTGCCTTTGATTTGGCTGCCAGGTGCTGCCGCTGTTCGTCATCCATGCACATCAGCCCCATGACGCCGATAACCCGGCCTTTGAAGAATATCGGACAATGTACAAAGGCGGTCTCCCCGCACCGTTCCACCATGGAACAGGTGAGGCAGCGGGGATCGCTTTTGGTATCATGGGTCAGGTGGTATTGGCCGCTTTCCAGGACCGTTTTGATAACCCCGCCGCTTATGACCTGGGGAACCTTCCCTCTGACTGTTCCGGCAATACGGACCAGATTCACATCGACAACCGAAGTCTCAATTTCCAGGGCGTCTGCCGCAGCCTGGGCAACAACCTGGATAAAATCATTGATAACAGATAAGTTTACCATATCTTCGGCCTTTTCCGGGGATCGGCTCACCCCAATACATCCTCTATCTTTCCCACATGGTCCCAGTGTTCAAAGTCCGCGTCCGCCTCCGCGAGGGTTACCGCCCCGAAGGTTAATATCCTGACCCCCGGCTCCAGATGCCCCCCGTATGAATTATGCGGATCGCTGAAGATGATATGCGCGTGAATCCGCCCGTTAATGACAAAACCGTTAATATTTACGATGTCGGCCGGCTTTTCGCCCTGAACAAATTCGTTCTTTGGGGGAAGCGCCGCCGTCCCCACCACATGGTAGGAATGGCTGGTTACCGAGCCGACCCCGGATAGGATGACGGCGTTGGTGATGTTATTGTCTTTTACCGCCTTCTCAATTCCTTCCAAAAGATCATCCCCCGGATTCAGCCGCACAAAAACCAGATTTTTTATGTTGTGTTTCTCAACCAGCATGATATTCCTCCTTAATTCATATAATATGGATACAGGGCGGGTCTCTTTGGTGTTCTTCAACATCGGCTGACAGCCGCCCCGTCTACAGGTTACTAAACCCAATAAGGTTTTTCAATAACCCGGGACCGGTAGATATGGTTGCGCATAATGTTCTGGGCCTCATCGGGGTTCCGCTTTAATATGGCGGTAATGATATCCTCATGGGAATACTGCTGGCTGATAAGGGAACTGTCCAGGCCCGTATAATTTTTTTCAGATCTCGACAGAAGGGTGAAGAACTGTAGATGTTCCACTTCATCCACAAGCCCTCTGCTGCCCGTTTCTTTGGCTAGACGGAAATGGAATTCGTAGTGGAGCTCATCATATTTAGGGTCCTTGTCGGGACGCCCCGCCGCGTGGTCGATCTTCCGCGCCATACCCCGCAGGGCCTCCGCCGCGGGGAGGCCGATGGTATAGCAGAGGATTCTGACGATCTGAACCTCGATAGCCTCCCGCAGGATGAAGAGATCCGCCATCCACTGATCGTTGATGCACACAACACGGGAGCCGGTATAGGGGTTTGATTCCACCAGTCCCTCGCTTTCAAGACGGCTCAGGGCGTCGATCACCGGGATAATACTAACCCCGCAGAGAGCGGCCATAGCCCGTTTCTTCAGTTTTTCCCCGGGTTTAAGCCGGCCTTCCAGAATCGCCTGTTTGATGATGGTGTAGGCTTGATCCGAAACACGGGAATTTTTTGATTTGCTGGAGTATGTTGATTCTGCCATTCCTTCAATAAATCCCATATACAGGAGTATAACAAAATATCCATAAAAAAAACTAGCAGTTTGCCGCCGGTAGTAAAATGGGGCGGTTCCAAAACCCGTTTGATATTGGAACCGCTTAAAATATTATAACATTACTATAAAAAATATGCAAATATAAAAAATATTTTATAGAAAAATCTGCTGTTTTTCTATAATTATTTATGTTATAAAGAATTATAGAATTTTATAAATGTTATAATATTTCTTGCCTAATTTACGATTCTGTGATAGGGTAGGGGAATGGAGAAGATTATCAGGGATGTCCAGGAAAATCTTCATTATAGCTTAGTCTGTTCAAAAGATTCCGGGGCGTCAATGTCCGGTACGGGATGGACGGGGTATCGCCATTACGGGTACGGCGGAATGGAGCTTTCGTTCAAAATGTTATAATGTTAAGACTATTTTTACGTGAAAAAAAGTTAAAAGGAGGATTGTATAATCGTAATTCTTTATATTATATAGAATTATTGATTTTTTAAATATTATATATTTTTCTTGTGTAAATTCCATATCCGTGGTAGTATCGTTAATCGATGTAAAGCCAACAGTTAAAACCGGATATGGTACATCATAAGCATTACCGATTGTGTAAATGCTGATGTATATATTAAGGAGGTAACACCTAATGAGTGTTCAGGAAAACCTTGAATTAATCGAAAAATTCAAAAAACTCAGGGTTACGGGTGTCCGGGACGGCATGGACTGGATGGGGTATCATCACTACGGCACGGTGGACTATCATATCCGGCCCCTTTTCCGGCCGGAAACAAGCATCATCGGCATCGCCAGAACCGCCCGCTACATTCCCTACGAAGGCCCGTCCCCGGCCCTTCCCCCGGAGGAATATACCAAATGGGCGCAAATGTATTACTCGGAAATTTGCTACGATCCCTGGGGCAAGGATATCGAGCCCGGCGATTTTATGTGTCTGGATATTGCCGGCCTGGACGTAGGGCTCCTGGGTTCTAACAATACCCTGGCCTGTAAAAAAAAGGGATGCGTGGGGTTTATGACCAACGGCGGCGGCATCCGGGATACCGATGAATGTGTACTCCAGGGCATCCATGTGTGGTCCAAACATATTTCCCAGCCCATGGACCAGGCCCGTATCCGGTATATAGAAAAAGACATTCCCATCGCCATAGGCGGCGTTGCGGTATACCCCGGGGACGTGGTGGTTGCCGACGGGGACGGCGTTATTGTAGTACCCCGCAAAGTTGCTGCCGATGTGGCTAAATACGCATGGCAGGAGGCAAGCGCCGACAAGAAAGCCCGCAAGCAGCTTTACGTTGATTTGGGCATGAAGCTGGATAACACGGTGGAATAGGCGGCATAAGCTGTTAATTTTATTTTTTCGGAGGTTTAAGATGAAAAGATTTTTTGTGTGTATGGTGGTTTGTGTTATTTCCGTTCTGCCCCTCTTTGCCGGCGGCGGACAAGGACAGTCTTCCGGCGGGGCGGCTTCCTCGGGCAAGACCGAGATCCGGGCCGCTTGGTGGGGGGACACCGGCCGGCACGAACTTTACAACAGAATTGTTGATGAATTTCAGGCGGCTAACCCTGACGTTGTTGTCGCCCGGGAGCCCACCAGTTGGAACGATTACTGGGACAAGCTTTCCGTGCAGGCCGCCGGGGGCAACGCCCCTGACTTTATGGGTATGCACCCCCAGTATTCGGCGGACTATATTCCACGGGGGGTCTGCGAGCCCCTTGACGCTTATATCGCGGACAAGACCCTTTCCACCGACGGCTGGGCCCAGGGTACCATTGATACGGGCAAATATGACGGAAAAGTATACATGATGGCCATGGGGGTTACCTTTTCCGTTTCCTTTGTGAACACCGGCCTCTTTAAGGAGCTCGGGGTAACGCCCCCGGCCTTCGACTGGACCTGGGAAGACGCCCGGCGTATCGGCCTCCAGGTGCGGGCGGCCTTTGACCGGCAGGGCAAACGGACATCCTGGATGTTTAATGATATTTCCACCAGTATCAATTCCTGGCGTTATTTTATCCGCCAGCATGGCCGGGAGCTCTACGACGCAAAAGGCGACATCGGCGCCCAAGTGTCGGACGTGGAAGAATGGTTTACCATGTTCAAGGAATTCCGGGATGCGGGGATCGTCCCCGACGCGGCGACCGCGACGGAATACTTTAACGCCACCCTTGAGGACAGCCTCTTTTCCCGTGACAAGATTCTTATACTCTGGGTGCCGGTCAACCAGTACAAACTCTATAGCACCACCTTCCCCAACAAGGAAGTATCCATCATCCGTATGCAGACAGCCCCTGGCCGGTCCGTGGGCGAATTCCCCGAGGGCGCCCATTTCGCGGTTAACTCCAGAGCCGCCCCGGAGAAGAAACGCGCCGCGGTCCGGCTGATGAATTTCTGGCTGAACGATGAGCGGAGCCTCAAAATTTACGGCCTCGATCAGGGGGTTCCCGGAAACCTGAAAGTGGGGGAGGTTATCATCCCCGCCCTGGATCAGTACCAGCTTAAAATAGTTGAAGTTGTCAACGCCCTGTCCAAAATCGGAACTCCGACTATCTATCCGCCCACCGGCGCGTCGGAGATTGACCTTCTGTTCAGAAATTTCGGGGAACAGGTTCAGTTCAACCAAAAAACTCCCGCGGCAGCGGCAAGGGAATTCTACGATCAGGCAGTGGCTATTCGTGCCAGGGCCGGTAAATAGGAACGCTTTTAGCGTCCTGTCAATATCTATGATACAATAGGGAGAACCGTTAACAAACAAGTTCGGTTCTCCCTTTTTATGGCGCTGTACGGCAGCGGAGTGAGAGGTAGTATAATGAAAAAGAAAAATTACGGTATTAATAAACCCTGGGAAGCGTATGCGTTTCTTTGTCCCTGGATATTGGGGCTTCTGGGTTTTACCGTTATCCCCATGTTTATGTCCCTGTACTTTTCCTTTACCCGTTACGATATGGCGACCCCTCCGGTGTGGTTAGGACTGGCCAACTATACGGGGATGTTCAAGGACCCCAGGGTTTTAAAAAGCTTACAGGTAACTTTTGCCTATGTATTCCTCGGCGTTCCCTTCCAGCTTGCCTTTGCCCTGTTCCTGGCCGCGGTCCTCAAAAAGAACCGCCGGGGGGTCCGGTATTACCGGGCCGTGTACTACCTGCCCTCTCTTTTTGGCGGAAGCGTTGCCGTGGCCCTTTTGTGGCGGCAGATCTTCAACGCCGAAGGGGTTATCAACCGTATCCTTGCGGTATTCGGCATCGTGGGCAAAAACTGGATCGCCACGCCGGACACCGCCCTGTATACCCTGATCCTGCTGCATATATGGCAGTTCGGGTCCTCCATGGTTATCTTTCTGGGAGGGCTCAAGCAGATTTCCCTGGATTACTACGAGGCCGCGGAAATTGACGGCGCGGGAAAGATCCGGTGCTTTTTCAGCATCACCCTGCCCCTCTTAACCCCCATGGTTTTCTTTAATATTGTCATCACCATTATCAGCGCCTTTCAAGCCTTTACCCCCTCCTACATTATAAGCAACGGAACGGGGAGCCCCCTGGATTCCACCCTGTTTTATACGCTGTACCTCTATATTAAAGCATTCCGCCAGTTCTCCATGGGTTACGCCTCGGCCATGGCCTGGGTACTCCTGGTCATCATCGCGATTATTACCCGGCTCATGTTTGTAGCCGCCGACAAGTGGGTGTATTATGAAGAATAAAAAGAAACTGCCTCCGAACCGGCTTAGAATGAAAGATGTGGTGTTTCACCTCTTGGTCATCTTTTTCGGCCTGCTCATGATCTACCCCCTCTTGTGGATGTTGAGCGCCTCCTTTAAGACCAACGCGGAGATATTTACCGGCCTTAACTTTCTGCCCCAAAGCCCCACCTTGGGCAATTACATCCAGGGCTGGAAGGGGGTGTCGGGCTACAACTTCGGGAGGTTCCTCGGCAATTCCCTGTTTATCTCGGTCCTCTGCATCGTTGGAAACGTGATCTCCTGCTCCATGGCGGCCTTCGCCTTTTCCAAACTTAAATTCAAGCTGAACGGCATACTCTTTTCCATCATGATGCTTACCCTGATGCTGCCCTTCCATGTAAAATTGATTCCCCAGTACATCGTTTATAATACCGTGGGCTGGGTGAATACCTTTTTGCCCCTGGTTGTACCTAAATTTTTCGCCACCGAGGGGTTCTTTGTTTTTCTATTGGTACAGTTTATGCGGGCCATGAGCAACGAGCTCCTGGAGGCCCCCCGGATAGACGGCTGTAACACCTTCCAGATCTACACCCTGTTCATCATGCCCCTGGCGGTCCCCGCGCTGGTAACGGTGGCGATATTTACCTTTATCTGGACATGGAACGATTTCTTCTCCCAGATGATCTACCTGTCCGACCCGGCGAAATTCACCGTATCCCTGGCGCTGCGTATGTTCGTGGACGCCACCGGGCAAAGCACCTGGGGCGGCCTTTTCGCCATGTCATGTTTATCCCTGGCGCCGCTTTTTGTCATCTTTGTCGGCCTCCAGCGGTATCTCATCGAAGGAATCACCGCCGGCAGCCTGAAAGGTTAATCCTATATCCCGGTTCCATCATGGCGGAATCAGTATACCGGGGGTTATTTTTTCTGGCAAGCAGACGGTTGGACCGCTTTTTCGGAAGCCGGTTCCAAAATTAACCGAGTTTTGGAACCGGCTCCGATATAATAGTACCTACTATCCTGCCGGGGCCGGACGGCAGAGCGCCGGGCTAACCACTTGTCATGAGGCGCGGGGGTCTTCGCAAAGACGGATAAGATCCTCCGCGTCGGCTAAGGCAAGACATTCTACCGTGTCCGAGGCGCCATAGTAGATCTTAAGCTCCCCCGAATCTTCCAGAATGAGCCCTCCCGGGAATATCACATTGGTACGGAAACCGTCGTCACATTCCCAGGATGTTTCCGGCGCCAAAAGGGGAAACTTGCAGAGGCCGGTTATTTTAGCGGGGTTCTCCGTATCCAGGAGCATAAAACCCGCACAGTAACGTTTCTGCCAGACGGCTTCCCAGCCGTTTTTACCGCGGTTCCGGTCCCGGTCTACGGCGTGGAAAACGGAGAGCCAGCCCCGGGAAGTTTTTACCGGCGGCGCGCCGGGACCTATTTTATCGTTGGCCCA